>DASTWV010000021.1 GCA_035765775.1 Actinomycetota bacterium
TGTACCACGCCACCAGGTATGCGGCGGCAGGCCAGTCCCGGCCCGCTCCACCCCGGTCGGGCCATAGTTGGCGGAGCAGTACATCCCCTGGCTGTACCACGCCACCAGGTATGCGGCGGCAGGCCAGTCCCGGCCCGCCGCAGGCCCGCTCCACGCCGGTCCGGCCATAGTTGGCGGAGCAGTACATCCCCTGGCTGTACCAAGCCACCAGGTATGCGGCGGCCGCTCCGCTCCACGGCCGGCCGCGAAGTCCGGCGGCCGGCCGCAAGCAGTCCGGCAAGCGTCGTAATCCACTCGGCACGAGATCGTGGTGCAGCCCCGGGGCTCGGCCCGGTGTCTATGCTTCCCCACCGTGACCGCCGCTGACGATGCGCCCGCCGCCCCCGACCTCGATGCCGTCCTCGAGGAGCTGCGGGCGCGGGCTTACCGGCGCCGGGCCTCGGGGGCCTATCCGCCGGGCCTGGAGCACGACCTCGACGTGCACTTCCGCCACATCGTCGAGCACCGCCCGGTGCGGGACCTCGACTCCCTGCACGAGGCGATGGCCACCTTCGAGCAGCACCTGACCTTCGACGCGGCCGGCATCCCGACCGGGTCCCAGGTCCCGGGCGGCGAGCTCCTCCACCGCAGCGTGTCGAAGGTGGTGACCCGCCAGACCGGCTGGCTGGCCCGGGAGCTGCAGGACTTCGCCGAGTCGGTGCGGGTGATCCTCTGGAAGATGATCGAGACCCTGGACAGCCCGACCCATGTCCACAGCGAGCTGACCGCCGAGCTCGACGCCGTCCTCGACCGCCTGGCCTACTACGAGCGGGCGCCGGCGGACGCCGCCATGCTGGGCTCGATCCTGCAGCGCCTTGAAGCCCTCGAGGCCGGCGGTGCAGGTCCGGCGGCGCCCGGCGGCCCCGACATCGCCGAGCTGACCGCCGCCCTGAAGGGGTGCTCGCCGCTGCTGGCGCTGGGGGCCGCGCCGTGGATCCCGGTGCTGCTGGGCGCCCTGGCGCCCGACGGCGCCGACGCCCGGGCGGCTGCCGCCGCCGAGTTGGCGGCGGCCGGGGAGGGCTCCCTGGGTGCGGTGGTCCTGGCCGATCCCGTGCCCGGAGCCCCGGAAGCCCAGCTGCGCATCACCGCCGCCGCCCTCCGGCCCGGGGGGAAGCTGGTGGTGGACGGTGCCCCGCCCCTGCACCCCGCCGAACTGGCTTTCGAGGCCCGCCAGGCCGGCTTCACCGAGGTCGCGGTCACCTGGCGGCCGGCGGCCCCGGCGCCGCCGGTGGCGTGGCTGCTGGTCGCCACCCGCTGACCCAGGCCCGTGCGGCTCCTCTTCGTCGTCCAGCGCTACGGCGCCGAAGTCCCGGGTGGGGCCGAGCTGGCCAGCCGGGAGTTCGCCACCCGCCTCGCCGCCCGGGGCCATCGGGTGGAGGTCCTGACCAGCCGGGCGCTCAGCTACGTGGACTGGGCCGACTCCTACCCGGCCGGCACGACCGAGATCGACGGGGTCACCGTCCACCGCCTGGGGGTTTCGGCGCCCCGGGCCGACCGGATCTTCGGGCCGATGCACGCCCGGGTGCCCTTCGGGGCCCACCGGGTCCCGCCCTTCTTCCAGCGAGAGTGGATGCGGGTCCAGGGGCCGCACCTCCCGGATCTGGCCCCCTGGCTGCGGGCGCACGCCGGGGGTTTCGACCGGGCCATCTTCTTCACCTACCTGTACTACACGACCACCGCCGGGCTCCCGGCAGCCGCCGGGCTGACCCGCACCGTCCTGCATCCGACGGCGCACGACGAGCCCCCGCTCTACCTATCCACCTTCGACCTCGTGATGCGCCTGCCCGCCGCCCTGGCCTACCTGACCGAGGAGGAGGGCGATCTGGTGGAGCGGCGCTTCCACGTGACCCAGCCCTCGACGGTGACCGGATTGGGCGTGGACCTCGCCGCCACCGGCGATCCGGCGGTGTTCCGGCAGGCGGTCCCGGGCCTGGGGGACCGCCCGTACCTGCTGTTCGTGGGCCGGGTGGACCCGGGGAAGGGCTCAGTGGAGATGTTCGACTACTTCCGCGAGTTCCAGCGCCGCCACCCCTCCGACCTCGCCCTCGTCGTGGTCGGTGACCCGGTGGAGCCGCCCGAGCCACACCCGGACATCTTCATGTGCGGCTTCGTGGCCGACGCGGTCAAGCAGGGCGCGGTGGCCGGCGCCCGGGCGCTCCTGCAGCCTTCCTACTTCGAGAGCTTCTCACTGGTGCTCATCGAGGCCTGGGCGCAGGGCCGCCCCGCCCTGGTGCAGGGCAGGTGCGAGGTGCTGGACGGTCACGCCCGGCGCAGCGGGGGCGGCATCCCGTACCGGGGGTTCGCCGAGTTCGAGGCCGCCCTGGAGTGGCTCCTGGAGGACGAGGGCCGGGCGGCGGCAATGGGGGAGGCGGGCCGGCGCTACGCCCAGAGCCGTTACGGTTGGGACGGCATCCTGACCCGCTATGAGGTGTTTCTCGAGGGCCTGGGCGCGCCTGCTCGAGTTCACCTCTCGGGCTGAAAGGGTTGCGGCGAGCCCCGCGCCTCCGGCCCCGCAAGGCGGGGCCGGCAGGAGAGGCAGCGTCAAGGGGAATTAGTGCTGGGCGGTGGCCTGCACCTCAAGCTCCAGGCGGATGGTCTTGGAGACCATGAAGCCGCCGGTCTCCAGGGCGGCGTTGAAGCTCACGCCCCAGTCGTCCCGGGCAACCTCGGTGGTGGCGGACAGCCCGATGCGGGTCCCCATCTGCGGGTGCTCGGTCACGCCGTTGAACTCGGCGTGCAGGGTCACCGGGTGGGTGATGCCCCGGATGGTGAGCAGGCCCGGGAGGTCGAAGGTGGTGCCCCCGGTGCGCACCAGGCCGGTGCTCTCGAAGGTGATGGTGGGGTAGTGCTCGGCATCCAGGAAGTCGGCGGAGCGGATGTGGTTGTCCCGGTTCGGCTCGTTGGTGTCCACGCTGGCGGCGTCGATGGTGGCGGTGACCCGGGACTCCTCGGGGACCTCTGCCACCTCGATGGTGCCCTCGAAGCTGCGAAAATGGCCGCGGACCTTGGCCACCATCAGGTGGCGGGCAACGAAGCTCAGGTCACTGTGGACCTTGTCGATGGCGTAGGTGCCTACCGGGGGCAGGGTGACGCCCTCGACGGTGCGGGATGCAGTCTGGGTCTCGCTCATGGCATGTCTCCTGTCGGTCTCGGCCGGATGGCCGCTGTCCCAGACAGCATACGGCAAAATAGTAAGGGTGTCAACCATAAGCGTGGCAACGGGCAAGGATCGATCGTTTCGATCGGTTCTCTTCCGTCCCCCGTGCGACCATCATGGACTAGGAAACCTGGATTTGTGCAGAGAATTGCACCCGAGATCCGTTGCAGGCTGCGCGATAGCCCGTAGAATGCGGACTGGAGTTCGGCACCGTTAAGGAGGCTACCTGTGGGAGTCATCGTGAAGGAAGAGTATGTCTGCGATTTCTGCGCCAAGCCGATTACCGACACCAACATCCTTATCGGTAAGCTGGCCCTCCGCAAGCAGGGCGCGCGGGGCCTTGGCCGCGAGGTTGTGCTCACGTTGCACCCGTCATGCTCGGAGGACCTGACCAAGAACGCGCCCAGCGCGACGCGCACCCGGCGGCGCCGGGAAACCACCCCCGAGGCCGAGCCGGAGGCCACTCCCGAGGAGGAGGCTCCCAAGGCCCGGGGTCGCCGCCGCAAGAGCAGCTAGCCGTCCCCAGAACCACCGCGGCGCCCGGCGGCAGGATGGCCGGGCGCCGGTGCGCGTCAGGAGGGCGATCCGGCGGGCTTCTCGAGGACCAGGCAGATCGAGGTGAACACCGACCGGGAGACCCGCAGGAGCACGTGCGGGTGCACCGAGCCGCTGGCCGGCTCCAGGCGCCCCCCGGCGTGCACCGTGGTCACGTTCTCCCAGGACGCGGGCGAGATGGTCCGGTCCACCCGCTGTGCCAGGCGCAGCCCGGACGGGGCCACGACGCGCTCGACCAGCTCGTGGAGGGTGAACGCCTCGCCCAGAGCGACCCGCTGGCGGGGGTGGGCGCCCGCCCGCCGGCGCCCGAAGGTGGCCAGCCGGATGGCGGTCTCGGCCGCCGCTGAGTCCAGCGGGTGGCGCCGGACGAGGCATTCGGTCACCACCACCGCCAGGCCGCCCGGGGCGAGGACCCGGCCCATCTCGGCCGCCGAGCGGGCGATCTCGGCGGCGGCACCGAAGTGCTCGATGGACGAGAGCGAGTACACCACGTCGAAGGTGGCCTCGGCGAAGTCCAGCGTGCGGGCATCCATTCGGCGCACGAGCAGGCGCTCGTGGGGGTACGCCACCGGTGCGAAGGCGGAAGGGTTGTGCAGCATCGATTCTGCCGCCTCAAGGCCGGAGAACTTGCCTTCGCCGTAGATGTCGGTGGCGACTACCCTTCCAGCCCGATTCGCAAGCCAAAACAGCACCGGCTCGCTGCCCGCTCCGATGGCGAGGACGGAGCAGTTGGGCCCCAGCCGCCCACTCTCGGTGAGCACGCCGGCGAGCATTGCGCGCTCCCACTGCTTGCGCTCCACGAGCGCTTGGGGCGGCGAGTCTCGGCCGTCCCGGCCCTCGATCTCGGCGGCGAGGCGGCAGAGCACAGGGTCGGCGAAGTCGGCGACGTCGCACAGCTTCACCCATTGCCGGGACCAGCTCACGGCGTCCAGTCGAACCCCACCGACCCGGGCAGGATCCGCCCGGCGGGGAGGACCACCGTGTAGGGACCCCGGCTGTGCACCGCGATGGGCATCCCGAGCCGGGCCGCCGCCTGCTCGAAGCTCCGCAGGGTGGCCGACTTCGTGACGAACAGGTACGCCGGATGCGGGCTGGCGGCCACCGCGGCGTCCAGGCTGGGGCTGCGCGACGCCCACGTGGGGGCGACCAGCACCGACTCCCCGGTCTCGAAGGTGGTGCGGTAGGCCAGCCAGTAGTCGGCGTAGGCGTCCTGCACCCGGTAGTCGGTGAGCATCTGGCGCAGCGGGGCGATGCTGGCCGTGACGTGGACGTCCGGGCTGTTGGGCGCCGACAGGCCCGAGGAGGCCATCGCCACCAGGCCCCCGGCGGTGAGGGCGGCGGCGAGCACCATCCCGGGGAGCCCGAACCGGCGCCGGGCAAGGCCGGCGGCGGCCACCACCGCCACGACGGGCGACAGGAAGAGCAGGTACCGGGGGTGGTCCACGTACCACGACAGCGGCGACGTGGCGAACAGGAAGGGGTAGGCCACCGCCGCCAGCCCGAGCAAGAGCAGGCGCCGCTGCCCCCGCCGGGCGGCGCCCAGCCCGAGGCAGGCGCCCAGCCCGGCCAGCGTGGCGCCGTAGCCGCACACCCCCACGGGGCCGAGCACCCAGGCCTTGGTGTAGGGCACCCTCCACCCGAGCGCCATCGGGAGGGCGGTGGTGAAGAAGGCGCCCAGCCGGCGGCCGTAGGTGCCCGCCACCCTCGGCTGGTGCGGGAAGCGCAGCG
The DNA here is from genome assembly GCA_035765775.1 of Actinomycetota bacterium. NCBI lineage: Bacteria > Bacillati > Actinomycetota > Actinomycetota bacterium. Next base: position 5,480 of record DASTWV010000021.1, read on the forward strand.
ACGCCCAGTGGTGCACCAGGTTGAAGCCGATCCAGGGTGCGGCGCCCACACACGCCGTGGTCCCGAGGAGCGGCAGGTAGCCCGCCCGCCGGCCGAGGGCGGGCGCGAACCAGATATAGGCCGGGAGGAGCAGGTACAGCGACTGGGGGTTCGCCCACCAGGCGAGCCCGGTGGCCAGGCCGAGGGCCGCGAACTCCAGGGTCTCCCGGGTGTCGTCCAGCGGCGCTTCCTCCCGGACCCGGTCGGCCAGCCGGCAGAGCAGGAGCACGGCCGCCAGGGTGCAGCACAGCGCCGCCCAGTACACGCCTGCCTTGGTGGACCACCACACGAAGGCGGGGGGCCAGGCCCAGAACAGAGCCCCGGCGTAGCGCCCGGCGGCCGGGCCGACCAGGCGCCGCCCGATCCGCCAGGTCAGCACCGCGGCGAGGCCCGAGAGGGCCAGGGGCACCGCCTTCAGGACCAGCGGCGAGCTGTGCACGAAAAGGAACAGCCCGGCGGCGCCGATCGCCTCCACGATCCCGCCGTAGTTCTGGCCCCAGAACAGCACCGGGAAGCGTGCCGCCCCGTGCCAGGCGGTGCCGTGGGCGAGGTGGCGGGCGATGAGGCCCACCACCGCCTCATCGGAGTCGAGCGCCCCGAGCGAGGAGTGCAGGACCGCGACCCGGGTGACGGCACCGAACAGGACCGCCGCCAGCACCACTGCCCGGTCGCCGACCCGGAGGCGGGACCGGAAATGCTCGGGGCGGGACGGGCCCGCGGGGCGGGCGGGGCTCGCCGTCTGGGGTGTGGCCAGGTCGGGCGGCGAGAGGCTCAGCCGGTCGCCCGCCTTGCCTGCTCCGCGGGGGCCTCCATCGAGAAGCGGCAGGCCATGGTCAGGCGCCCGGGTTCGTGGCCGGGGCTGCGCATCTCGAAGCGGACGCTGCCGTCCACCGCGGCGTAGACCGTCTTGCCGTCGGGCGAGTGGATGCCGATCAGCAGGCTGAAGTAGCCCTCCCGCATGGGCACGTTGTCGAAGTCGATGCGGAGCCGGGACCGCCCGGTCGCCAGGTCCATGCTGGTGCGCAGCGGGGGGCGGAGCTGGGTGTTGGTCCCGAAGACGTGCTGGCCGGCGCTGTCGTAAATGTTCACGCTGAACACCGGCTCTTTGACCGCGGTGTTGACCTCCAGGTCGGCGTGCACCGCCATCGGCTCGCCGGCCACGAAGTACTCCTGGCGCTGGCCCCGGGGATCGGTGACGGTCACCTCGCCGATCTCGACCGCGCTCAGGTGGTCGATCTTGGTGCCGTCGTGGCCCACCGAGACCTTGTTGCGGTAGGCCCGGATGACCTCGGAGGGATCCCCGAAGGCCGCCACCGTGCCCTTGGACAGCAGGCACGCCTGCGAGCACAGGTCCCGGACGCCGTCCACCGCGTGGGTGACCAGCAGGATGGTCTTGCCCTCGTCCTGGAACTGGCGCATGCGGGTCATGCACTTCTTCTGGAAGGCCTCGTCGCCGACCGCGATCACCTCGTCGATCAGGAGGATGTCGGGGTCCATGTGCACCGCCACGGCGAAGCCCAGTCGGATGTACATGCCGGAGGAGTAGTTGCGCACCGGGTTGTCGATGAAGGCTTCCATCTCGGCGAAGGACACGATGTCGTCGAACTTGGCGTCGATCTCCCGCTTGGAGAAGCCCAGGATGGAGCCGTTGAGGTAGACGTTCTGCCGGCCGGTGAGGTCGGGGTGGAACCCGGCGCCGACCTCGAGCAGGGCGCCGATGCGGCCCCGCACCCGGAGCTCGCCGGTGGTGGGGCGCAGGATGCCCGCCATCAGCTTCAGCATCGTGGACTTGCCCGACCCGTTGGCCCCGATGAGGCCGAAGGTGGTGCCCTCCTCGATCTCGAAGCTCACGTTGCGGAGGGCGTGGAACTCCTCGAAGCGCTTGGCCCGCCGCAGGAAGATCATCCGCTCTTTCAGCGTGTGGTACTGCTCGTGGTAGAGCTTGAAGACCTTGGAGACGTCCTGGACCTCGATGGCGGCGCCCATCTACAGCTCCTCGGCGAAGTTGCCTTCGGCTTTGCCGAAGATGATGAAGCCGAGCCAGATCAGCACGAGGGAAACCACGAAAAGGATGCCGAGCTGGCGGAAGTACCAGCCCAGATGGAAGGTCACGAGAATGGGCTGGGTGCACTTGGTGCCCGGCGGGGCGGTGGCGGGGCAGCCGACCGGCTGGAGCGCATTGCGGTAGAAGGCCCGCTGAAAGGTGAGGATGGGGACGATCATTGGGTTCAACAACGCCCAGTTGAAGGAGATGTGGTGGGCGGCGAGCTTCGTGTAGACCTGTTGGATCGGGTACACCACCGGCGTCACCCAGAACCAGAACAGCAGGGCCAGTTCCATGAAATGCGTGAGATCCCGCAGGTACACCGTCAGCGAGGAGAGGATCAGGCTGAAGCCGACCAGCATCAGGCACTCGACGACGAATGCCGGCACCACCGCCAGCATGTAGGGGCTGAGGAAGTTGTAGCGGAAGATCACCAGCACGCCCACCAGGACCAGCATCTGCAGGGCGAAGGTGAAGATGTTGGCCCCGATGAGCGCCAGCGGGAGGACCTCCCGGGGGAATGCCACCCGCTTCAACAGGGGAGCGCCGCCCACCACCGAGTTGGTGGCGCCGAACATCGAGTTCTGGAACAGGGTCCAGGGCACCAGGCCGGCCAGGAAGAAGAAGGTGAAGTGCGGGATGCCCGCCGGCACGATCTTGACGAAGACGATGTAGAAGATCACCAGGTACATCAGCGGGTTCAGCAATGACCACAGGAACCCGAGGGCCGACTCCTTGTACTTGATGCGCAGGTCGCGCTTGGTGAGGTTCAGGAGCAGGCCGCGGTAGACCCAGAGGCGGCGGAGACGTTCTCCGAGCTTCGGGGCGGTGGCCGTCGAGACGGCGACGTTTGTCTGTTCGATGGTACTCACGAGATCGCCCAATGATATCGGGCGGGGCCGGTTGCACCCCGGCGCCTCTCCGGGCGGGCGCGCCGCTCTACGCTACAGCCATGGGTTCGTGTCGCTCGCGGCGGGTGCATGTCGAGGTGGCCGGCATCGTCCAGGGGGTGGGCTTCCGGCCCTTCGTCCACGCGCTCGCCACCGGGCTCGGCCTGGGCGGCTTCGTGCGCAACGACCCCGAGGGGGTGACCGTCGAGGTCGAGGGCCCCCCGGGTGCGGTGGCCGCGTTCCTCACCGCGCTGGGGGAGCGGCCGCCGCCGCTGGCCCGGATCGAGTCGGTGTCCCAGGCCGAGGTGGATCCGGTGGGCGACGGGTCCTTCGCCATCGTGGCCAGCGAGGCCGCCGGGCGGCACCTGGCCCTCGTCTCCCCCGACGTCGCCACCTGCCCCGAGTGCCTGGCCGAGATCCGGGACCCGTCTGCCCGGCGGCACGGCTACGCCTTCACCAACTGCACCAACTGCGGGCCCCGCTTCACCATCACCCTCGACATCCCCTACGACCGGCCCAACACCACGATGGCCGCCTTCCCCATGTGCGGCCCGTGCCGGGCCGAGTACGAGGACCCGGCCGACCGGCGCTTCCATGCCCAGCCGGTGGCGTGCCCGGTGTGCGGGCCGGCGGTATCGATGGGCTCGCTCTCCGGGCAGGAGGCCATCAAGGCGTGCGCCGCCGCGCTGGGCGGCGGCTCCGTGGTCGCCCTGAAGGGCCTGGGCGGCTACCACCTGGCGTGCGACGCCACCAACGAGGAGGCGGTGCGCACCCTGCGCTCCCGCAAGGTGCGGGAGGAGAAGCCGTTCGCGCTCATGGTGGGGAACCTCGGCGTGGCCCGGGAGTTCTGCGAGGTGGGGGAGCACGAGGCGGGCCTGCTGGAGCACTACCGGCGCCCGATCGTGCTGCTCCGGCGGTCCCCTTCGCCCTCGGTCGGGATCGCCCCGTCGGTGGCCCCGGGCAACCGCTTCCTGGGGGTCATGCTGGCCTACACGCCGTTGCACCACCTGGTGCTGGACGCCTGCGCCTCGGTGGCGGGGCGGGCGGCGGTGCTGGTCATGACCAGCGGGAACCGCTCCGACGAGCCGATCGCCTACCGGGACGCCGACGCCCGAGAGCAGTTGGGGCCGATCGCCGACGTCATCGTGGCCCACAACCGGCCCATCCACATCCGCTGCGACGACTCGGTGACCCGCTCGTTCCGGGGGGCCGAGTACCTCCTGCGCCGGTCCCGGGGCTATGCCCCGGAGCCGCTGCTGGTCCCCGATGCGTCCGGGGAGCCCGCGTTCGGCGAGCCGGTGCTGGCGGTGGGTGCCGAGCTCAAGCACACGTTCTGCCTGGGCTCCGGCCGCCGGGCGTTCGTGTCCCACCACATCGGCGACCTGGAGAACTGGGAGACCATGGCCTCGTTCATCGAGGGTGTGGAGCACTACTGCCGCATCTTCCAGATCGCCCCGTCGGTGGTGGCCTACGACCTGCACCCCGAGTACCTGTCGACCAAGTGGGCGATGGACCAGGTCTCGGGCGAGGGCGTGCCGGTACCCGGGGTGGACCTGGAGGGTTGCGACCTGGTGGGGGTGCAGCACCACCACGCCCACATCGCCTCGTGCCTGGTGGACAACGGGGTGGCCGGGCCGGTGATCGGCCTGGCCCTGGACGGCACCGGATGGGGCACCGACGGCACCCTGTGGGGCTGCGAGGTCCTGGTGGCCGACCTGGCGTCGTTCCGCCGGGCCGGGCACCTCCGGGTGCTCCCCCTGGCGGGTGGGGCGGCGGCGATCCGAGAGCCCTGGCGGATGGCGGCGGTCTACCTGCAGGCGGCCTTCGGCTCGTCGGCCCCGGACCTGGCGTTGCCGGTCGTCCAGGAGACCGGGAAGCGCTGGGGGCCGGTGCTCGAGGCGGCGGCCAAGGGGATCAACGCCCCCCCGACGTCATCGGCGGGGCGGCTCTTCGACACCGCCGCCGCAGTCGCCGGGCTGCGCAGCCGGGTGGTCTACGAGGGCCAGGCGGCCATCGAGCTGGAGCAGGCCGCCGACCCCTCGGAGCGCTCCGCCTACCCGTGCCCGGTGGCTGCCGGGCCGGACGGGGTCCTGGTGCTGGACGGCGTGGCGCTCATCGGGGCGCTGGCGGAGGAGGTGCTCGGGGGCGTCCCTCTGGAGACGGCAGCCGCCCGCTTCCACAACGGGCTGGCGGCGGCGCTCGTGGCCTCGTGCGAGGCGGTGGCGGGCTCCAGCGGGCTCTCGGTGGTGGCGCTGTCCGGCGGGACGTTCCAGAACCTGCTGCTGGCCGAGCGGGTGAGTGCGGGCCTGGAGGCGGCGGGCTTCACGGTCTACCGCCACCGGCGGGTGCCGGCCAACGACGGCGGCATCTCGCTCGGCCAGGCGGCGATCGCCGGGGCGCACCGCTCTCCATGAGCCCACATCATTCGGGGGACTTTTGTCCCACTGGCCGGGACAAATGTCCCCGACCTCAGCGGACCCGGAGCGCCCCCATCATCGCAGGTCACTTTGCCCGCTGCGGCCGGACAGGACTGTAGGCGGCCTACAGCCGTCCCGTCACTTGACGCACAGGGCCAGCATGTTCGTCCCGTCCTTGACCTCGACGGAGCTGAAGCCGGCCGCCTGCACGATGCGCTCCACCTCGGGCGGCGTGTAGAAATGCGGGCGGGCGGAATTGTCGATGGCTTTGCGGCCCTTTTCGGCGCACTGGATGAAGGACTGCAGGTAGTCGTCCGACAAGATGTTGGGGAACATCAGCAGGGCCCGCCCCCCGGGCACCAGCATGCGGAGCACGTCGCGCATGAGCAGGAAGGCATCCTCCTTCTCCAGGTGCTGCAGGACCAGGATCGAGTAGACCAGATCCACCGACGCCGCCTGCACGCTCGGCACCCGGGTGTCCAGGCTCAGGGCGTAGCGCACGTTCTCCTGGTCCTTCAGGCGCTCCCGGGCCATGCTCAACATCCCCGACGATGCATCGACGACCCAGAGGGTGCGGCACAGCGGCGCCACGTACAGGGCGATGCGGCCCACCCCGCACCCCAGGTCCAGCACGGTCAGGTCCGGGGTCAGCAGCGGCGCGATCAGCTCCGCGCAGTCCGCTTTCCCGGAGGATTCGAAGAACTCGGCGTCGGCCACGTCCAGGATCACCGAGCGCGCCGCGGCGAGGTCGCCCGGGAACCAATGGTCGCCGTATTTCAACTCGCTGCCGGCACCGGAATCACCGGGGGCGCAGTCTGTACCGGTGTCCCCGGCCCCGGCCAGCCGGCCGGCCAGGCGGGCGAGGCCGCGGGCCGCGGCCCGCGAGGCCTGGGCGGCCATCCGCCGCCCCGCCACCACTTCGTTCCGCTCCCGCCAGGCCATAGGAACGCAATCTTAGGGAATCGCTACTGCGGCGCCACGACCTCCGCCGGGAGGGTGAAGCGCAGGGAGGGGTCCAGGTCGTCGAACCAGGAGAAGCCCTCCTGCAGCATCGTCAGGGCCAGGGTGTAGAAGCCCACCTCGGGCGGCGTGCGCACGATCACCCGCACGGTCGCCGAGGCGCCCGGGGCGAGCGGGGCGGGGAAGCGGGCCCGGTGGGCGAGGACCTCGACCGGGGCACCGGCCTCGTCCAACCACCGGTAGGACACGTGGACCGGGTGGTAGACGAAATCGCTCGACAGCCAGTACGGCCCGGTGTTGTGCACCGTGGTGGCCACGTCGATATCCATGTCCGGGAGCCCCCAGACCGATGCCATCGGGGCCGAGAGCGAGAACGAGGGCTCCGCCACAAAGTTGTTCTCCGGGGGGGCTCCGCCGCTGAAGGCGGCCTCCAGCTGGGCAACCTGGCGGGCTCCCCGGGCCCACGCCTGCAGGCCCCCCGGGCGGGCGAGATGGCGGGCGGGGTGGCCCCGGGGGAGGCAGAGCAGGTCCACGAGGCCCTCCCGGCGCAGCAGCAGCTCGACGTGGCGCTCCGAGACCACCCGGGCGAGGTGGCCGCCCGCCGTGATGGCGTACACCGCCCGCTCTTGGGCGATCTCGCCGACGAGGTCCCGGAAGGAGGCCCCGCCGACCCGGCGCAGGGACACGGGGTTGACCTCCACCAGCAGCGCCGGCTGGAAGACGGCCAGCGTGGTGCGGGCTCCCCGGAGCACGGCGAACTCCGCTCCCTCGGCGTCGATCATCACCAGGTCGATCCGGCGCACGCCCCGGGCGGCCACGTAGTCGTCCAGGCGCACCGCCTCGACCGGGTTGCCGACCTGCTGCGCCGATCCGTTGGTGCCGGGCGCAGGGGAGACGAAGGACGCCGAGAGCCGCTCCGGCACGGAGACGAAGGCGACCTCGCCGGCACGGTCGTAGACGGCCAGGGGCTCCGCCACCACATTGGCGGCCCGGTTGCGGGCGATGTTGGCCCGGAGGTAGGCATAGTTCTGCGGGTCGGGCTCGAAGGCGAACACCGTCCCACCGGGCACCAGGCGGCCCAGCACGAGGGCGAAGACGCCGATGTTGGCACCCACATCGACCACCACCGAGCGGGGGTCGAGGACCCGGCGCAGCGCGGCCATCACCTGCGGCTGGTAGGCGCCGCCCGAGCGCTGGATCTCGCCGATCACGCCCTGGTCGCTGGCCGGCCCGGTGAGGTGGTAGGGGACCAGGTCGTGGGGTGCGCTGAGGCGGACCTCGACGGTCTCGTTCATGGGTGGGTGTGGCCGCGAGGGCGGGGGGGTCGGATGGCGTCCCTATAATCGCGCACGCAGCTTGTCGAGGGAGGGCACGCTATGACCGCAAAACAGCGCCTGGCGACCGCCGCCCGGCCCGCCCGCACCGTCTTCCGCAAGGAGGTGGGTCTTGCGGTCAATGAAGCGGTCGGGGAGGCCCAGAGCACCGTCGCGTCGGAGCTGGCCGACCTCCGGCGCATCCTCTCCGACGACATGGACGCCGCCAACGAGACCACCGCAGTCTTCGGGCGGCTGCTGGCCCGGCTGGGCGACCGCCTGGACGCCATCGATGCCCGCCTCGCCACCATCGACGCCCGCCTGGACGCACGGGACGCACGGGACGCGCGGGATTCAGGGGACGCGCGCGGGCCATCCACCGCTGACCGCTGAGGCCGCTCCTGGCCGCTGACCGGCCCGTCCTGATCGATATCCAGGCGGTCCAGAACCCGGAGTACGCCGAGCGCGGCGTCGCCCGGCACACCGCCGAGTTCGCCCGGGCTTTGTGCCGGGTCCGGCCCGACCTGGTGGGCGGGCTGCTGCTCAACCCGGACCTGCCGGCACCGCAGGGCGTCGACGACCTGGTGGCCGCCGGCCGGGTGCGGGTGGCCACCGGCGCCGACTGGGCGGCGTGCCGGGTCTACCACGTCATCGCCCCCTTCGAGCTGGAGCAGCCCCTCGAGCGGATCTGGCCGGGAGCCGCCTCCCGGGGACGGGCCCGCCTGGTGGTCACGCTGCACGACCTGATCCCCCGGGTGTTCCCGGAGCACTACCACTCGAACCCGGGCCTGCGGCGCCGCTACCTGGCCCGGGAGGAGCTGGTGCGGGCAGCGGACCGGGTGCTGTCGGTGTCCCGGACGACACGCTCGGAGGCCATCGACCGCCTCGGGATCGAACCGGACCGGATCACGGTGATCGGGGCCGGGGTCGGGGAAACGTTCCGCCCGCCCGCCTCCACCGAGGCCGCCTGGGCCCGCGCCCGGGGGGGTGTCGGCCGCCTGCAGCCCGGCTTCCTCCTGTCGGTGGGAGGGCCGGACCACCGCAAGAACCTCGAGGGGCTACTGGCCGCCTACGCCCTGCTCCCCCAGGAGCTGCGCAGCGCCCACCAGCTGGTGATCGCGTGCCGCCTGAGCGACGAGGGCCGCGCCCGGTTGCAGCGCCTGGCGGCCCACATGGGCATCGGCCCCCGGGTGCTGCTCACCGGCTACGTGGACGACGACGCCCTGGTGGCGCTCTACCAGGCCGCCGCGCTGTTCGTGTTCCCCTCGCTCTACGAGGGCTACGGACTGCCGGTGGCCGAGGCGATGGCATGCGGCACGCCGGTGGTGGCCTCGTCCACCTCGGGCCTCGGGGAGATCACCCCGGAGGCCGGGCAGTTCGACCCCTCGACGCCGACGGCGATCGCCGCCGCCATCCGCCGGGCGCTCACCGAACCCGGGACCGCCCGGGCCCTGGCGGCCGCGGTTGCCGCCCCAAGGCCCACGTGGGATGCGGCGGCACTCGCTGCGGTCGGGGTCTACGAGGAGCTTCTCGCCGGCCCGGCGCCCGCCCGCCGGCGCACGCTGCGGGTGGGGTTCGTCACCCCGCTGCCCCCGCAGCGCAGCGGTGTGGCCGTGTACAACGGGCGCCTGCTGGAAGCCCTGGCGGCGGTGCCCGCGCCCCCGGCCGAGCCCATCCTCGAGGTCGACCTGTTCCTGGACAACCTGGAGGGCCACACCCCCACCGCGGCGGTGGCGGCGCCCCCCGCCATGGCGGTCCACCCGGTCGCCCAGCGGGTGCCGGTCGAGGCCGCCCGCGGGGGCTACGACGTCTGGGTCTACACCGTGGGCAACTCCGAGTACCACACCGGCGCCCTGGGGGCCGCCCGGGAACGCCCCGGCGTGGTGCTGGCCCACGACGTCGCCGCCGCCCAGCTCTACGCCTTCGCCGCCCACCACGGCGTGCTCGGGCCCGGGGCGGCCTTTGCCGAGGTCCTGCGGACCTGGTACCCGGAACGGGCCGAGCTCTCCGTCTGGCCCGACCCGCTCCTCGTTGCCCCGCAACGCTTCGCGGCCTTCCCGGTGCCCATGGCCCGGGAACTGATCGCCGGTTCCATCGCCTACCTGGCGACTTCGAAGTTCGCCGCCGACCTGGCCCGGCTCGATGCCGCGGCCGGGGGCATCGACGCGGACCGCATCGGGGTCCTGGTCCACGCCTGCCGGGTGCTGGCGCCCCACCCGCCCGCACGCGGTGGGCCCCTGATCGTCAGCTTCGGGGTGGTGAACGACGCCAAGGACACCGCCACCCTGATCGAGGCCTTCGCCCTGCTGGCCCCCGACCAGCCCGATGCCCGCCTGGTGTTCGTCGGTCACGGGTCGGCGACCGACCTCGAGGGCGTCACCCGCCGGGCGGCTGCCGCCGGCGTGGGCGGGCGGGTCACCGCCACCGGGGGCGTGGACGCGGCCACCTGGGACGGCTACCTCGCCCGGGCCACCGTCGCGGTCCAGCTCCGGCGGGCGACCCAGGGCGAGTTCTCCGGCGCAGTGGCAGAGGCGCTTGCGGCGGGAGTCCCGACCGTGGTCACCGGCGTGGGGGCGGCGGGCGACCTCCCCGACGCCGCCGTGGTCAAGGTGCCGGCCCACGCCGCACCCGCCGCGGTGGCCGTCGCCCTGGGGAACCTGCTCGACGATCCGGCGGCGCTCGAGGCCCGCAGCGCCGCCGCCCGGGCGTGGGCCCTCACCCGGACCTTCCCCATGGTGGCGGCCGAGCTGGCCACCGGGATCCGCCGGGCGGCGGCGCCCGCCGGGGAGCCGTGGCACCATTTCCCTACCCTGGCGGGACGGACGACATGAGCGACCCCGAGGCCAACCCCTACCTCCCGCGCGGTGACTGGTACTCGCTCCCGGCGGTCACCGCCCAGGGTGCAGGCCGCCGCGGCCCCTCCCACCGGGAGGGCGACGGCCTGGTGCGCCGGACCGAGCGCCTGGGTATCCCCCTCGGGATCTTCGCTGCCTCCCGGGCGGCGGTCTTCGCCGCCCTCTTCCTCATCCTGCGCCTGCCCGGGGTGGGGAAGGCGGGCCGGTTCCTGAGCGCCGGGCAGGGCACGTCGTTCCTGGGTGTCGCCGCCCATGGCTACCCCCATGCCCTCGCCAAACCTCCCGCCCCCAGCGGGCTGGCCTTCTTCCCCCTGTACCCCATGCTGGTGCGGGCCCTGCACAAGGCCACCGGGATCTCGTTCCTCCGGTCGGGGCTCGCCATCGGGCTGGTGGCCTCGGCGCTCGCCATGGTGGTGCTGTGGCTCATTGTCGAGCGGGTCACCGACCAGCACACCGCATCGCGCACCATCGTGCTGCTGTCGTTCTTCCCGTGGGGCTTCGTCTTCTCGATGACCTACGCCGACGGGCTCGTGCTCCTGCTGTGCGCCATCTGCCTGCTGGCCCTGCTGGACGAGCAGTGGATCACCGCCGGGCTCGCCGCCCTGCTGGCGGGGATGGCGGGCTTCCTCGGGGCGATGCTGGTGCTGCCCTGCGCCTGGGCGGCCGCCCGCAGGTTCCGGCGCTACGGATCCGAGGCCCTCTTCGCCCCCTTCCTGGCGCCGCTGGGCGCCGTGGGCTTCTTCTTCTACCTGCGTCTGCGCACGGGCAACCCGCTGGCCGCCTTCAAGGCGCAACGTGCCGGACTCACCTACGGCGGCATCGGCCTGCACCCCGGGGCCGCCTGGCACACGCTGTGGGCGACGATCACGCACCCCACCGTCCACCTCAACGCCCTCACGAGCATCCTGGCCCTGCTGCTGGTGGCCGGGGCGGTCGTGCTGATGGTGCAGTGGCGCCCGCCGCTGATCCTGTGGCTGTACGCCGCGCCGATCCTGCTGGTCGCCGTGTGGTTCAACACCTTCCTCGCCCTGCCCCGCCTGGCGCTGGCGGCCTTCCCGCTCTTCATCGCGGCAGCCCGGCGGCTGCGGGGGCCGGCGTTCTGGGCGGTCGCCGCCGCCTCGGCCTCGCTCATGACCGGGCTGCTCCTGGTGGCAGGCGGCACGACGCTACTGGTCCCGTGACCTCCTCCGATGTCTCGCGGGGTCCGGTCGTCCTTGACGTCCAGGCAGTCCAGAGCCCCGACCACCGTGGCCGGGGCATCGGGCGGTGGGTCACCGAGTTTGCAGTAACGCTGTGGTCGGCCGCGCCGCAGCTGGTGGGGGGCCTGCTGTTGAACCCGGCGCTCCCCGTGCCCGTGGGGGAAGACATCGCATCCCTCCGGGCGACCGGGCACCTCCGCTTCCCGGACCCGGCCATCGACCGGGACGCCCGCGTGTACCACGTGCTGTCGCCCTTCGAGCTCCGCCAAGGCCTGGACGCGGTGTGGCCCGGCTTCGCCCGCCGGATGGCCCTGGCGGTCACCCTGTACGACCTGATCCCGGATGTGCTGGCCGGCCGGTACCTCGCCGACCCCGGCCACCGGCGCCGCTACCGCGCCCGCCAGGAGCTGGTCCGGGCGGCCGATGCCGTGCTGGCGATCTCCGAGGCGACCCGCCGCGACGGCATCGAGCGGCTCGGCCTCGAACCGGGTCGGGTGACGGCGGTCGGGTGCGGGATCTCACCCGCATTCGTCCCGGCCGCCTCCCGGGAGGAAGCATTCGAACCGGCCCGCCGGGGCGTGCCCGGCCTGCGGCCCGGGTTCCTGCTCGGCGTGGGCGGCGAGGACGACCGCAAGAACCTCGAGGGCCTGGTCGCGGCGTACGCCGGCCTCCCTCCGGCGCTCCGGGAGGCCCACCAGCTGGTGATCGCCTGCCAGCTGACCGACGGCTACCGGGACCACCTGGTGCATCACGCCCGGGCAGCCGGGGTCGCAGGGCGGGTGGTGCTGACCGGATACGTCGACGACGCCACCCTTATCGCCCTCTACCAGTCCACCGCCCTCTTCGTGTTCCCCTCGCTCTATGAGGGCTTCGGCCTCCCGGTGGCCGAAGCAATGGCATGCGGGGCGCCGGTGGTCGCCTCGTCCACCTCGGCCCTCGGGGAGATCACGCCGCCCGAGGGGCAGTTCGACCCCGCCGACCCGACGGCGATCGCCGCCGTCATCGGCCGGGCGCTCACCGACCCGCCCACCGCCCAGGCGCTGGCGCAGGCCGCCGGCCGGCAACCGCCCACCTGGGAGGCGACCGTCGCCCGGGCCCTGCCGGTCTACGAACGGCTGCTGTGAGGCGGACCGGGAGGGTGTCGTCCCTGCCGGATGCGGTGGTCACCTGGTACAACTTCGGGCATGAGGCGTAGCCGGTGAGCGAGGCGCCCGCGGTCGTCCTGGCGGCCGGGCTGGAGGACGAGGCGGAGGCCCTGGCGGCCCAGCCCAGCTTCCCGGCTGCCTATGTGGCGCGGGTGCGGGCGGCTGTGCGCCGCCTGGACCCTTTCCCGCCCATGCCGATGGACATCCCGCAGGCCCTGGCGCTGGTGACCCAGGAGGCCCGCATCGACGTCGATGTCCCGCTGCGTACCCGCCGCCGGGGCGCCCGGGTGGCCAAGCTGGCCGTGAAGCGGCTGACCGCCTTCTATCTGGCCTACGTGGCCGAGCAGGTGGGCGACCTGGGCCAGGCCCTCGTCCACCTGGGCTCGGCGCTTGCCGACCGGGTGGACGGTGTGGAGGCCGACCTGGGGTCCACGCAGGCGGAACTCGCCGACCTCCGCCGCCGGCTGGCGGCCCTGGAGGGCTCCGCGAAGGCGGGGCCACCTGCCGATGGCGGGCCGCCGGAGGAGCCGGCGTGACCGCGGGTCGTCACCGCCCCCGGGCGGTCCACCAGTTCCTGCCGACGTTCGCCGACCGGGACGCCATCGGCGGCCATGTGCTGGAGGTGCAGAAGCTCCTGCGCGGGCTGGGCTTCGAATCCGGGATCTACTCGGAGGACATCCACCCCGAGATGCGCTCGGTGGGGCAACCGTTCGCCGCCCTGGCCGATGCCGCCCGGGACCCGTCGGTGGCGCTCCTCTATCACGCCTCCACCGGGTGCCGGAACTTCGACGCCCTCCTGGGCTGGAGCGGACCGCTGTTCGTGGACTACCACAACATCACCGAGCCGGCCTTTTTCGAGCGCTGGTCGCCGGGCGCCGCCGACAACATGCGCCTCGCCCGCAAGCAGCTCGCCGAGCTGGCCGCCCGGTGCGACGTCGCCCTGGCCCACTCCCACTTCAGCGCCGCCGAGCTGGCGCACCTGGGCTTCCCCGAGCCGCACGTGGCGCCGATCATCGTGGACTTCACCCGCTACGACGGCCCGACCGACCGGCGCACCGCCGCCCGCCTGGACCGGGCCAAGGCCGCCGGGGGTGCCCAGTGGCTGTACGTCGGCCGGGTGGCCCCGAACAAGTGCCACCACGACCTCATCGCCGCCTTCGCCGTCTACCGGGCGGTCTTCGACCCCGCCGCCCGGCTGGCTCTGGTGGGCGGGGCGACCTCAGAGTCGTACTGGGGCGCCCTCGAGGCGCTCTGCCGGGAGTTGGAGCTGCGGGCCTCGGTGGAATTCGCCGACACGGTGTCACCCGCCATCCTCCGGGCGCACTACCGGGCGGCGGACCTGTTCGTGTCGATGTCGGAGCACGAGGGCTTCGGCGTACCCCTCCTGGAGGCCATGCACTACGGCATCCCGGTGGTGGCCTATGCGGCAGCCGCCGTGCCCGAGACGGTGGCCGGCGCCGGGCTTCTGCTGAACACCAAGGACCCCGCCGCCGTGGCGGTGGCGTGCCGCCGGGTGACCGCCGACGCCGCGCTGCGCGGGCGCCTGCTCACCGCCGGGCGGGCCCGGGTGGCCGAGCTGGCGCTCGACAACACCCGCAAGACCCTCAGGGGCGCGCTCGGCGCCTTCCTGGACGCCCCACCGCCTGCGAACGCAACGAATGTCCAGTCGGGCGGGACGGCGGCCCGTGGCTGAGGGAAGCTCCCGCCTGGGCCGGCTGGCCTTCGTCACGCCCCGCTTCGGCGACGACGTCGTCGGCGGCTCGGAGGCAGTCCTGCGGGAGGCGGCCGAGGGCCTGGCCGCCCGGGGGTGGGAGGTGGACGTGCTCACCACCTGCGCCCGGGACCACTACACCTGGCGCAACGTGTACCCCGAGGGGGTGAGCCGCACCGCCGGCCTCACGCTGCGCCGCTTCCCGGCGGCGGCCCCGGCGGTGGCGGAGCGGGACGCCCTCGGGCGGCGGATCCTGCTCGGGCTCCCGCTCTCCTACGTCGACCAGTGTGCCTGGATCAACGCCACCCTCCGGGTGCCCGCTCTGTTCCGGTACCTGCTGGAGCGGGCGGGGGACTACCGGGCGGTGGTGGTGTCGCCCTACCTCTCCTGGCTGACCGTGGCGTGCGTGGAGATCGTCCCGGAGCGCACGGTGCTGGTCCCCTGCGTCCACGACGAGTCCTATGCCTACCTGGACCTCTTCCGCCACGCCCTGGCCCGGCCGGCCGCCCTGTGGTTCCTCTCCGAGCCCGAGCACGACCTCGCCCACCGGCTGGCGACCCTGCCCCGGCACACGGTGACCGGGGCGGGCGTCGAGGTGCCGGGCTCCTACGACCCTGCGGGGTTCCGCCAGAAGTACGGGATCACCCGCCCCTTCGTGCTCTACGCCGGCCGCCGGGAGCCCGAGAAGGGATGGGACCGGCTGCTGGCCGGCTTCGAGCAGGCGGTCGAGCGCCATGGCGTGCCCTTCGACCTGGTCACCATCGGGGCGGGCGAGCCGATCATCCCGGCGTCGATCGCCCCCCGGGTCCGGGACCTCGGCTTCCTGGACGAGGCCGACCGCAACGACGCCTTCGCCGCCGCCGCCGCCTACCTGCAGCCGAGCGCCAACGAGAGCTTCTCGCGCACGGTCATGGAGGCGTGGCTGGCGGGGACGCCGGTGATCGCCACCGCTTCCGGGGCGGTCGTCCGCTGGCACTGCGAACGCTCCCAGGGCGGCCTGGTCTACGCCGATGACGCCGAGCTGGCCCAGTGCCTGCTGCTGGTGGCCGAGGCCCCACGGGCTGCCCGGGCGCTCGCCGAACGGGGCCGGGCGTACGTCCTGGAGGAGTATCCCTGGAGCCGGGTGCTGGACCGCATGGAGGCGGCGCTGGAGACGATGGCGTGAGGGTGCTGGTGGCCGGCCCCTACCCGCCCTCAGCCGATGTCGCCGCCCCGGTGACCGTCCGGACGGTCCGCCGCCTGCTGGCCGAGGGCCATGACGTGACCGTGGTCTCCCCGCTGCCCAGCGCCGCCGAGTTGGTGGCCCCGCTGGCCGGGGGGCCGGGAGCAGCCTGGCTGGGCCGGGCCGCCCGGCGCTACGACGCCCTGCACCTGGTGGTGAGTACCGGCATCCTGTTCCGGCCCGAGCTGCCCAAGGCCCGGCGGGTGGCCGAGGGCGGCCTGATGGCGGCGGCCCTGCGGGCCTGGAAGCGCACCAGCGTGGACCTGGGCGACCTGAGCGAGGTGCCCGGCGGGGGCGGCGGCGTTTCGGGACGCCTGGTGTGGCAGGCGGTGGGGACGGTGCTGGTGTCGGCCGAGCCGGTGCGCAACCACGTGGTGACGGTGCTGGGCGTGGCGGCGAGCAAGGTGGTTGTGTCGCCGGATGCCGAGGCGCCGGCCCAGGCACCGGCCGGGCCGCTTCGGCGGCAGGGGGGTGAGGGCCCGGCCCCCGCCCTCGACCCATGGGACCCCGAGACGGTCCCGGACTGGGCGACGCTGCAGGAGCAGATCCGCACCCGGGCGGCGGCGGACCGGGGCGACGCTCCTTAGCCGGATACGTGCGTTGGGTACGGACCGTTCTGGGGCTTTCTGCCGTCAATTTGGCGGAAAACCGCCCTGCGATGATGTGGGCGGCGGCCCCTCGGCTGAAGTCGGGGACTTTCGTCCCGCCCAGTGGGACAAATGTCCCCCGAATGATGTAGGCGGCGGCCCGGTTGGCGCCTGACCCGAAAATTCCTGGACCGGCAGGCCAACGCAGCGCTGCTCCCCAAGTCCCCCAACCGGTCGCCGCCGCGGCTTGACTATCTATAGGAGCATCCCAGAACTCGTCCGACTTGGGCAGACGAGGGGTCGTATGGGCTGAGGGCTGAGGATTCGGACAAGCCCGACCTGGGTACGGCGATACGGCTGCTGCGGGAGGACCAATCATGGCGGAGGTCGTTGGAGATGCCGTTGCGGAGGCCACCCGGCCGCGGCGCCGCCGGGCGCGATCGGGGGTCACCGCACTGGTAGGGCTGGCCGCGGTTGCGGTCACCATCCGTCGTAGATCCCCTCGCCTAGGGCCCGGCCTCCAGCCGGGCGAGGTGCTGCACGAGGGTCGCCCGGGCGGCCTCAGGCCGGAACGCCGCCAGCCGATCCCGGCCCCGGGCCACCAGCGACGCCCGCAGCGCCCGGTTCGTGAGGACCTCCAGCATCGCCTCGGCGGCCACGCCCGCCCCGTCGTCGGGGCCGATGAGCAGGCCGGCGCCGGCGAGCGTCTCGGGGATCGCCCCCGCCGCCCGGGCCAGGACGGGCTTGCCGAACGACATCGCCTCCAGCAGGGGCACGCAGAAGCCCTCATGCCCGCTCAGGGTCACCACGGCATCGGCCCGCCGGTAGTAGGCGGCCAGCTCGGCGTCGCTCACCGGGCTCCGGATGATGCCGCAGCGGGTGAGGTTCATCTCCTCGATGAAGCACTGCAGGCACTCCTTGTAACGGGGCAGGCGGGCGGCTCCCACCAGGAACAGGTTCGATTCCGGCAGCAGGTAGGTGACGAGGATGTGGTAGGCCTGCAGCAGGACATGGGCCTGCTTGTGGGGCAGCAGTTGCCCCACGAACAGGAGCGTCGATCCCGGGACCTCGGCCTGCCAGCGCACGGTTTCCTCGTGCGGCGCCACTGCCAGGAGCCGATCGGGGTCGACGATCAGGGGGGCGACCCCGATCCCGGTGTAGCCCAGGCCGGCGAGGTCGGCGGCGTTGAACGCCGAGACGGCCAGGGCGAGGCGTACCCGGGGACGGAGGGCGGCGAGTTCCCGCCTGCCGTCCACCAACCGGTCGGCGAAGCCCGGGTCGTAGGGGGCGAAGGGTTCCGCGGGCGACATGTTGTGGTACACGATCGCCAGGGGCTCTGGGCGCTCGTGCAGGAATGCGGTGACCACCGGCTCCCCGATCGAGGCGTGGTAGAGCAGGGCGTCGGCCGGCCCGGCAGGCGGCGGGTAGCGGTCCAGGGGGAGGACGTCGCCGGCGAGCTGGGGGTCGATGTAGCGGGCGAAGATCCACGACGGCTGGCCCCGGGCCCGCACCAGGCGGGCGATCTCCAGAGCCTGCGTGGTAATGGCGTCGCCCGGAGCGGCGGCCACGATGACCTGGTCGATGCGCATGACGGCGAAGCCTAGACGGCAAATCGCAACCCGGGCGGGCACGCATAGACTTTCCCCCGAGGAGGGCAGCGAGAGATGGCGAGCCCCGAGGGCGGTGCAATTGATTATGAGGCGGTGGTGGAGCGCGCCCGGCGGGCGGCGGCGGCCAAACGGGCGAGCGGGGAGGTGCCCGACGGCACCGGGGCGGCCCTGGACCGCCTCTTCGGCGAGGTGGCTCCCGGCGGCGCCCGGATGTCGGGCGACGGGCTGGAGGCGGTGGTCGAGATGCTCGGCCGGTACCACTTCGACCCGGCCATCCCGGTGCAGTCCCCGCCCGGCTGGCGGGGCCGGCTGACCGGGCTGGTGAAGCAGGCCCTGCAGCCCATCACCGCCTGGCAGCTCCGCCACCTCACCGACCAGCTCAACGCCTACCACCTGGCCGAGATCGAGCTGCTCCGGCGCCTGGTCGACGAGCGGGAGGGCGCAGGGCCGGCCTCGCCGGAGTCCTGAGCACCTCGCCGCGGCGGGTCTTCCAGCTCGTCGCCTTCCTGGAGGCCGACGACGCCATCGGCGAGCACGCCCGCCAGCTGGCGCGGGCACTCGGCGATGGCCACGCCGGGTACCTCGTGGAGCGGGCGGCCCCGGTTTTCGCCGGCGAGGCCCGGCACTACACCGAGGCTGCCGTGCGTCCGGACGACGTCCTCGTCTATCACGCCGCCCACGCCTCGGCGCTGGGGGAGTGGCTGGCCGGGGTGGAGGCGGTCAAGGTCATCGACTACCACGGCATCACGCCGCCCGAGTTCCTGCGGGCCTGGCAGCCGGGCCTGGCGGTGGCGCTGGCGCGGGGGCGGGCCGAGCTGGCGGCACTCGGGCCCGGTACCGCCCTGGGGGTCGCCCACTCCGAGTTCACCCGGCGGGAGCTGGTGGCGATGGGGTTCCGGGACACCGCCGCCCTGCCGATCCTCATGGATGCCCACCGGCTCGCCGCTGCCCCGGACCCGGTCCTGCTCGACACCCTGGCCGCCGGGAACCGGGGCCACGACTGGCTCTTCGTCTCCCGCCTGGCGCCCAACAAGCGGGTGGAGGACCTCATCAAGGCGTTCTGTGTCTACCGCCGGGCCTGGTGCCCGGCTGCCCGCCTGTTCGTGGTCGGGCGTCCGGACATCCCGCGCTACGCCCGGGCGCTCGAGCTGTTCGTCGAGCGGCTCGGGATCGAGGAGGTACACCTGATGGGGTCGGTGCCCGTCGACGACCTGGCGGCGTACTACGCCACCGCCGACGTGTTCGTCTGCCTGAGCGAGCACGAGGGCTTCGGCGTGCCATGCCTGGAGGCGATGTCGTGCGGCGTGCCGGTCGTGGCGTTCGCCGCCGGCGGGCTCCCGGAAACGGTGGGCGACGGGGCGGTCGTGATCGCCGACAAGGCCCCCGAGCAGGTGGCCGCGGTGGTGGGCGAGGTTCTGGGCGACCCCGACCTGCGCGCCCGGCTGGCGGCTGCCGGCCGGGGCCGGCTCGCCGTGTTCGCCCCGGACATCGTGGGCAGGGCCTGGGTCGAGCTCCTGGGGGGCCTCGGGTGAAGGTGACCTATGTGGTGCAACGCTACGGCCCGCAGATCGTGGGCGGAGCGGAGGCCGCCTGCCGCCAGTTCGCCACACGGCTCGCCGCCCGCGGCCATGAGGTCACCGTGCTCACGTCGTGTGCGACCGATGCCGTCACGTGGGCCAATGCCCTGCCCCCTGGGGAGTCGATGGACGAAGGGGTACGCGTCGTACGCTACGCGACCACCCGGCCCCGGGATCCGGGCTTCGAGCGCCTGTCCCACCGGCTGTTCTCCCAGGCCCAGCCCGACCCCGACCTCGAGGACCGCTGGATCGAGGCCCAGGGGCCGCTGGTGCCCGACCTCATCGCGGCCATGGCCAGGATGGACCCCGACCTGTGGGTCTTCTACACCTACCTGTACTACCCGACCCTGGTGGGGCTGCCGAAGGTCGCCCGCCGGGCCGTCCTGCATCCCGCCCTGCACGACGAGCCCCCCGCCCGGCTCGCCCGGGTGCGGGAGGTCCTGCGGTGCGCCGCAGGGATCTACCTGCACTCGCCCGAGGAGTGGGAGCTGGTGGTGGCCCGGGCGGGGTGGCCCCCGGCCCAGCTCGGCCTGGTGGGGCTGGGGGTCGAAGAGGGCTCCGGGGATGTCGCCGCCTTCCGGGCCCGGGCGGGCATCGGCGATGCCCCCTACCTGCTCTACCTCGGCCGGGTGGAGGACGGCAAGGGAACGGGCGATCTCGGCCGGATGTTCTCCGCCTACGCCCGGTCGCATCCCGGCCCGCTCAAGCTCGTCGTGGCCGGGCCGGTGGTGCAGGCCCCGCCGCCCGACGAGGCCATCGTGGTCACCGGCACGCTCACCGACAACGAGCGCTGGGGGGCCATGGAAGGGGCCCGCGCATTCGTCCACCCTTCGCCGCTGGAGAGCTTCGCCATCGTGCTCTTCGAGGCCTGGACCAAGGCCCTCCCGGTGCTGGTGAACGGCGCCTGCCCCGTGACCGCCGGGCACGCCGCCCGGGCCCGGGGGGGCCTCGCCTACCGGGACTTCGCCGAGTTCAGCGCGGCCCTGGAGTTGCTCCTGGGCGATCCCGGCGTCGCCCGGGGTCTGGGGGCCAACGGGAAGGCCTACGCCGCCTCCTTTGCCTGGGACGCGGTGATGGACCGCTACACGGCGTTCCTCGAACGGGTCCGGGCGAGCGGTTCATGAGGGCAGGCCGGTCTTCCGGGCCGCCACCACCGCCCGGGTCGGCCGGGCGGCGTCCTCGGCGTGGGGGATGGGCGCCATGCCGGCGCCTTCCAGCAGTTCCGCCAGCTCGGACTCGGTGAAGTCGGCGGTGGTCAGCATCAGCAGGCCCCCGGGCTCCAGGACGCGGTTGATCTCGCCCAGCATGCGGCCGGCGGCCGCTCCCTCGGGGGGCAGGCGGTCCCAGCAGGCCACCACGTCGAACGCCGCGCACGCGTAGGGGAGCGGGCCGCCGTTGCCGGGCGGTGCCCACTGGCCGGCCACGTTGTAGCCCCACACGCACTCCAGGACCCCGAGCAGCGACGGCGCCGCCCCGAGGCTGAGCAACCGGGCCCGCGGGCCACCCGCCGGGAGCCGGGCCAGTGCCGGGAGGTGGGCCTCCAGGGCCTCGACGTCGGTGCGCCGGGGGCCGGGGAGCGTCGCCTCGGACCAGGCGTTGGCCAGGAGGGACCCCGTGGTCAACCGGGACTGGCTGGCGGCCAGGAAGTCGGCCACCGCGGCCCGCCGCTCGGCCAGCATGCGGGCGGGCGGCACCCGGGGGCCGAGGGCGAGCGCCTGGGCGGCGGCCACGATCCCGCCGGCGTAGCGGCCGCTCCCCAGCGCCTCGGCGGCATAGCTGCGGGCGGACTCGCCCAGCCGGGCCCGGGCGCCCGGGTCGCGGGCGAGGCCCTCCAGGGCGTCCGCCAGTGCCCCCGCCTCGTTGCCGGTGGCCGGGACCCGCAGCACGGCGCTCTCCGGCAGCTCCGCCCAGCTCCCGGTCTCCTGTACCACCACGGGGCGGCCGGCGGCCAGGGCGGCGCCCAGGGTGGCCGAGGTCTCGCCGACGTGGGGGAACCGCAGGCTGACCACGATGTCCACCGTGCTGATCAGGGCGTCCATCTCCTCCCGGGCCAGGTAGCCGGTGACGGTGACCGCGTCCTCCAGGCCCCGGGCGGCGATGGCCTGGAGCAGCTCGCCCTCGGTGTCATCCTCGCCGGCGAACAGCAGGTGGCAGCCCCCCACCCGCGCCTGCAGATCGGCGAAGGCATCCAGGAGCAGGAAGGGCCGCTTCGGGCGGGTGACGAAGCCGAAGTGGGCCACCAGCAGGGTGCCGGCCGGCAGCCCGAGGGCCGCCCGGGGGGCGGCGGGGACGGGCGCCGGGGCGGAGAGGGGCACCACCCAGGTGGGCATCGCCGGCGCCCGCAGGGCGATCAGGTCGGCGGCGTACCGGTTGTGGACCACGACGCCCAGGTGGCGATCCAGGAGGTCACCGAGGGCGTCGAGAAGGAACAGCTCCACCCCCGGCGGCTGGCCGCCCAGCCGCAGCCGGGCCAGCCGGTCGCCCGCCGGGCCGTGGGTGCGGGCGAGAAGGTGGCGGTACGTGTCCACGTCGTCCGAGGCCAGCAACCGGGTGGCCAGCATGTGATGCAGCGACCCGTCATGGATCTCGAGGAGTCCCGGCGGCCCTTCCATCGCGGCGTCGTAGATCGCCACTTGATGGAGGTTGTTGGCGATGTGGTAGACGAGCAGGTCCACCGACGGGTCGCCCCGCTCGGACAGCGGACGCATGGCGAAACGCTCGGCCAGGGCCGGTTCCACCGCCTCCGGGTCGCTGACGAAGCAGGTGATGCGCGCCGCCGCGGCGAGGGCGGGCAGTGCCCCGGCGACGAACTCGGCGGGGCCGGTGGGCGCCGGGGGCAGGGTGGTCGCCAGGCCGACGTGGAAGCCGGCGGTCACGCGAGCCGCACCACCACGCCGGGTTCCCGGGGCGCGTGCAGGGTGTCGTTGAGCTGGGCCACGAGGCCGTTGATGGCGGTGGCGATCCGGAGGATCGCGGGGTCGCTCAGCTCGGTCGTCACGCCGGCCAGGGGGGGCTGTTCGGGGCTCGGCGTAAGCCATTCGACGATCTCCAGACCCGCACCGGAGATGCCGGATGCCAGTGACTCCCGGGAGGCAGCGCCGGCGTAGTGGATCACCGCGGTCGCGCCCGGCGCCAACTGGGAGGCCACCCCGGCGAGCAGCGGCTCCAGGTCGCCCTGGCCGTTGAGCGAGACGACCATCTGCCCGCCCGCCCGGAGTGCACCCACCTCGCCCGCCAGGCGGTGGACCTCGGCCATCTGCCGGGCCAGGCGCTCCAGCTCGGGGGCTTGGGCGCTGCCCTGCGCCTCCAGTTCCGCCACCCGGGCGGCGAGCCGCTGCAGCTCCGTGGCCTGGCGGGCGCCGACGCCCTCGGTGCGCCGCCAGAGCTCTTCCAGGACGATGTCGACCCGCATGATGACCCGCTCCTCCAACGCCCGGACCTCGTCCCGCAGGCGACCGGCCTCGGCGGCGAGAGCACCGTAGAGGGCGCCGACGGCCAGCTCCCGGAAATGCCGTTCCTCGTAGACCAGCACCGCCCGGGACAGGAGGCGGCGAGCGGGGAGGAGGGCGTCGCGCACCCGCTGCGACAGCAGGGAGGTCATGGTCCCGCCCGGTAGGCGGGCAGGCACGCGGGCCGATGCCGGCTCGGGCTCAGTCACGAAGTTCGGTCACGCGGGTCAGTCACTGGGGGTCCTCACCGCTTGCGCCTCCTGGCTGCCGGCGACCGGGCGATTCTACCGGGACACCGGGCCGGCCCCCGGCTACCGGGGAGGGCCGGGCAGCACCGCTTCTGGCCGCCCGAAGCCGCCGGGGGCGAGGGCGGCCCACAGCGCCATGCGCTCCCCACCCCGGTCGAGCGGGTGGGCCCGGGCGAGGAGCTGGCGGTGGGTCTCGTCCCAGAGGCCCGGGTCCTCCAGCAGGTCTTCGAGGAGCCGGGCGGCGCCGGGGGCATCAGTGGCGACCAGCCGGGACTCCAGCCCCCCAAGGTCGAGACCGGCAGCCCCACCCGCCCACGTCACCACCGGGATGCCGCTCGCCAGGGCGGCCGCCGCGCCGCCCCCGGTGAGGGGTGGAGGGAGCAGCCAGACCCGCCCCTGCTCTCCCGGCGGGAGCCAGGGGGCCAGCCGGGCGGCGTCGCCCCCGGGCGGCGTCCGCGCGGTTGCCCGCAGGGGGCCCGGCAGTGCGTCGAGGATGGTCCGGACCGGACCGGACAGCGCCCGGGCGCCGGGGTCGAGCCCGCCGAAGCGGGGGCCCGGGGGGAGCGCCCCGGCGACGAGCACGCCGGTTCCGGCGGTCACCCGGGGCGCCGGATCGGGGACGAGGAAGGCCGGCGCGGCGGTGGCCCGGGCGGCATCAGCCAAGCCTGCCTCGGTGGCGCACAGCACGATGTCGGCGGTGGACATCGCCCACCGCTCCAGGGATGCGAGGCGTTCGGCCAGACGGGCGGTGGGCCCGCTCGCCAGGGAGGGCCACCAGCTGGTGAGCGCTGCCGCCCACGTCGGGGAGACGCCGGTGGTGTCGTACACCCGGGTGGCCTGGGGCTGGCTGGCGGCGATCAGCGGGTCGAAGCGCTCGAAGGCGGCCGGGCCGGAGACCAGGGCCATCGAGTAGTGGTAGCGGCGCCCTTCGAACCAGGTGTCCCAATCGGTTTCGGCGGCGACCTCGACCCCGGCGCGCAGCAGCGCCCCGACCTGGGCTGAGCCGGCGTGGCCGGACCCGACCAGGAAGGTGACCCGGCAGCCCGGCCAAGCCTGGACGATGGCCCGAGCCAGCTCCCGCGTACGGCCTGAGGGCGGGGACGGCCAGCCCCAGGCGGAGTCGGAGACCACGACGATGCGGTCGGTCGCCTCGGCGTCGCGTGCCTGCAGGACGTCGTAGGGCTCGAAGGGGGGTTCGGCGAAGGAGGGCCGGCCGGCGAGGCGTTCCTGCCACCGGGCCAGGAGGATGGGCTGGTTGGCGAAGACCCGGCGCTCTGCCTCGATGCGGCTGCTGGACCCCCACCGCACGTGGCGGACGCTCGAGCGGGGTTCGTAGACGGTGCGCAGGCCCCGCTCGTGGAGCGCGAAGCACAGGTCGACGTCCTCGCAGTACCCCATGGGGTAGGCGGGATCGAAGCCGCCCACCTCGTTGAAGACCGACCGGCGCATCACCAGGCACGCCGCCGAGCCGTAGTCCACGTAGCGCCGGAACCGGTAGGGCAGTGCTTCGGGGTCGTCGCCGTCACCCACCGCCCGGGTGGACCCGTCCCGGCCCACCACGCCGCCCGCTTCCTGCAGGTGCCCGTCCAGATGGAGCAACCGGGGGACCGCGGCGCCGGCGGAGGGGTCCAGCTCCAGCGCCTCGATGAGCGGCGGGAGCCAGCCCGGTCCCACGAATGCGTCGCTGTTCAGGATGCAGACGTAGGGGGCTCGGGCGTGCAGGACCCCCTGGTTGGCGCCCGGCCCGAAGCCGACGTTGGCCTGGTTGAACAGCACCGTCACCGCAGGCGACTCCTGGGAGACCTCCCGCAGCAGGGACACGGTCTCGTCGTCCGAGGCGTTGTCCACGATGATGAGCTCGTAGGGCGCCTCGGTGTTCGCCGCCAGGGCCTCGATGGCGGGCCGGATCCACTGCTTGCCGCCGTAGGTGACCATGACGACGGAGACCAGTGGGGAGCTCATCGGGTGATCGGGTGCTCCGGCGACTCCGCGATGCGGCGCAGGCGCCCGTAGACCGACCGCAGCTCGGCGGTGTAGCGGAAGGTCCGGGTGGCCCGCAGGGCGAGCAGCTCCGCCTCGGTGGCGGCCCGGCCGCCGGCTTCGGCGTGCAGGGAGCGCTCGGCCTGCGCCAGCTTGGCCAGGGCCGAGGAGACCTCCTCCCGCAGGCGGGCGGCCTCGGCCTTCAGGGCGGCGATCTCCTGCTCGGCCTTGTGGAGCTGGTTGGCGAACACCATGCGCTCGGTGGCCAGGCGCCGGCTGCGGGCATCGTGCGCCACCTCCAGCGTGGCGAGCTGCTCCTCCAGGGCCTGGAGGCGGTCCTCGTCCGAGATCGCGGGGGCCTGGCGGTGCCGGGCCGCCGACACGGCGATGAAGGCCGCTCCATCCAGGGCCTCATCGAGCCGGTCCAGCTCGGTGGCCAGGTGCCCGGCCCACACCGGGCCGGCAACAGCCCGGCGCAAGGCCAGGCCGAGGGCCAGGCCCGGGCCGCCGTCGCCGGGCGGGCGGTCCGACTCGCTGCCGTCCCCGTCGTTGATCAGCACCGCGGGGCGACCGAACGAGCGGGCCACCACCGCGCTGCGCAACGCGCCGCCGGCGAAGGCGCCACACGCCGCCAGGGCGGCACCCAGGTCTTCAAGGCTGGCGCACGCCGGCAGGTGGTGCCAACCGCCCTCGGGCACCCCGGCCTCGATCAGCGCCGCGGCCAGCGAGCGCACGAAGGCGGCGTCGCCCCCCGGCAGGCCGGTCTCCGCCAGGACCGCACCCATGCCCGGGTGGTCGCCCAGGAAGGCGGCGATCCCGGCGGCGAGTGCCGGCAATCCGCCCGCGGGCACCACGCCGCACTCGACGACCAGGGGGGCCCCGTCGCGGGGGTACCAGCCCATGAGCCGCAGGTAGTCCAGGCGCTTCGCCAGGGTCTCGGGCACCCAGAGGCGGGATGCCAGCAGGCAGCAGTCGGCCACCACGCCCACCTCGGTGACCCCGGCCTCGAGCAGGTGCAGGGATGCGGCCGGGTCGGTGGCGGTCGCCCGGTGGCGGGACCCGGCCACCGCAGCCAGGCGGGCGCGCTGCTCGGCTGTGAGGACAGCGGGGAGGCCGACGGCGAGCCACACCACCGGGCACGGTGCCCCGCCCGGCCCGGGAACCGGCCCCTCGACAAAGAAGCGCCCGGCGTCGGGGTCGGCGAACAGGTCGGCCCCGGCGACGATCACGCAGTCGAATTCGGCGGCCAGCTCCCGGGAGCGCTGCTCGCTCCACGGGCCGAGTGCGGTGACGGTGTCGCCGTGGTCCCGGCCGGACAGGGGTTCTGCCGAGGGCGCCGCCACCCGGATGTCAACTGCAGGGAGGCGGGCGCGCAACTCCCGTCGCAGGATCTGGGGGATCAGGGCGTCGCCGAACTGGCCCGAGCCGAAACTGCCCCAGACGCCGACACGGCACGGGACCTCGCCCGACGGTACCAGGCGCCGGCTCTGGATGGAACGGATCTCACTCAAGACTTGCCCTACTCCCGACCCAGCCAGTTGGTGCAGCTACGCCAGAAACGTGGAGTGCCAGCATAATCCGTATCCTGTGGACCCCGTGGCACGCCCAGCCGTTTTTCTCGACCGCGATGGGGTCCTCAATGAGGTCTGCTTCCATGGCGGCGTGGCGAGCACCCCCCGGTCAGCGGAAGACCTCGTCATCGACCAGTCGACGGCGTACCAACTGGGCCGGCTCAGGGAGTCGGGGTTTGCCCTGATCGTTGTAAGCAACCAACCGGACGTCGCCCGCGGCGGGTTGCTCCCCCAGGATCTTGCTGCCATCAACGAGGCTCTGCGCGAGGCCTTGCCCGTCGACGCCATCTACGTCTGTCCTCACGACCGGTCCGACGGTTGCGGGTGCCGGAAGCCGAAGCCTGGTCTTATCCATCAGGCAGCGGCGGAGTGGGGGATCGACCTGTCGCGGAGCTGGCTGATCGGGGACCGCTGGGTGGATCTGGCCGCGGCGGAAGCCGCCGGGGTGGCCGGCGTCCTGCTGGAGTGCGCCTGGAGCTGGGCACCCACCAGCGAAGGCGCACCGCCGAGGGGGCTTGCCCCCGTCTTCAGCGATGTCAGGCTCGCTGGCTGCATCACCCAGATCCTGGACTCGTCTTGAAGTCTTGCTGTAAGGTCTCGGGGTTCTCGCACACACCCGGGGTGGACTATTGAAGATTTTCGTGGATTCGGCCAATCTTGCCGACATCGAGGCCGCACTCGCCCGCGGGTTCGCCTCGGGCGTGACCACGAACCCGTCCATCCTCGCCAAGGAAGAGAAGCGGGATTACCGTGAGCACATCCGCGACATCATCGACCTGATCCGCAAATGGGGTCCCCCGCTGCCCCTGTCGGTGGAGGTGTTCACCACTGATCCGGACGAGATGATCCGGCAGGCCGAGGAGCTGGTGTCCCAGTTCGGCGACTATCCCGGTCTTACCATTAAGGTGCCTGTGGGGTGGGACGAGCTGCGGCTCATTGCCCGCCTTACCGACGAGAACATCGCAGTCAACGCCACTGCGTGCATGTCTTTCAATCAAGCAGTGATGGCATTGAACGCCGGGGCGCGGTATGTGAGCTTGTTCTGGGGCCGGATCCGGGACACGGGCTACGACGCCGGCCGGATCGTCGCCGACGTGCGCGCCGGTATGGACCGCATCGGCACGTCGGCAGAGATCATCGTGGGTTCTATCCGCCACATCATGGATGTCAACGAGGCCATGCAGGCGGGTGCCCACATCGTGACCGTGCCCAGCGCCTTTCTCGTCAAGATGTGTCAGCACCCCAAGACCGACGAGGTGGTGGCGCAGTTCTGCACCGACTTCGCCCGCTGGATGACCTAAGCTGCCTGCGCCCAACCTTGAGGGTCGGGTCTGCGTTGTCACCGGCGCCGGCCGGGGGATCGGTCGGTTCACGGCCGAAACCTTCGCTCGACACGGTGCCGATGTGGCCATCTGCGCCCGCACGCGGTCCGAACTCTCCTCAGTTGCGGATGCCCTTGGCGCCGAAGTGGGCCGCCCGGTGCTGTCCCGGGTGGTCGATGTCGCCGACGAGGGCTCGGTACAGGAATTCGGCGCCGCGGTGACGGCTGAGTTCGGGCCGGCCGACGTGCTGGTGACCAGCGCCGGAGTGCAGGGGCCCGTCGGCAGCGTGGTCGACATCGACATGGCGGCGTGGACGGGAACTCTCGCGGTCAACCTGCTCGGCGTGGTGCATGCCATCCGCGCATTCGTGCCCGGGATGCGTACGGCCGGCGGCGGGCGCATTGTCACCCTGTCCGGTGGAGGCGTGGGTGGCCCGGGGGTGGCCCCCCGGCTCAGCGCATACACCGCATCGAAAGCTGCGGTCGTCGGTCTGACCGAGACGCTGGCGCGGGAGCTTGCCCCGGACCGCATCTGGATCAATGCCCTGGCTCCAGGAGCGATCAATACCAGCTTTGTGGACCCGGTCCTTGCCGCCGGGCCAGAAGTGGCCGGGGAAGCGCTCTACCAGTCGACCATGCGCCAGCGTCAGGGAGGCGACTCCCTTGAGAAGGTGGGTGCTGCGATGCTGTTCCTGGCCTCAGAGGCGTCGGATGGCCTGACCGGCAAGCTCATCAGCGCCAAGTGGGATCCTCTCGACGTCATGTCTGCCCAGGCCGAGCAACTCAACACGGGATCCCGCTACACCCTTCGCCGGATCGACGGCGAGCTCTTCGCTGAAGGGCCCGGTTCGTGAGAGTGGTCGTGACCGGGGCCGCGGGGTTCATCGGTTCCAACTTGACCGATGCTCTCTTGGCCGCGGGCCATACGGTGCTCGGGATCGACAACCTCTCCACCGGCGACGAGCGGTTCCTCGAGGACGCCACCCGGAATGCCGCATTCGAACTCCGGAAGCTCGACCTGCTCGAGGACGGCGCGGCGCTCCCCGACGCCTTCGCCGGGGCCGACGCCGTGGTCCACCTCGCCGCCAACGCCGATGTGCGCTTCGGCTGGCACATGCCGGACCAGGACTTGAAGCAGAACACCATCGTCACCCATCAAGTCCTGGAGGGCGTCCGCCGGGGCGGCGTCCCTCGGTTCCTGTTTTCATCGACCGGATCCGTCTACGGCGAGGCGGCCGTCGTGCCGACCCCAGAGGACTGCCCCTTCCCTGTGCAGACCTCGCTGTACGGAGCGTCGAAGCTCGCCGGGGAGGGTCTGGCGGCGGCATATGTTGAAGGGTGCGGGATCACGGCGACTGTCTTCCGCTTTGTATCGATCCTCGGCCCCCGCTACACCCATGGGCATGTGGTCGACTTCGTGCGCCAGCTACGGGCCGATCCCACCTCGCTCACGATCCTGGGGGACGGGCGGCAGCGGAAGAGCTACCTCGACGTGTCGGACTGCGCCCGCGCGGTCACCAGCATGCTGGGCCGCATCGGTGCCTTCGAGGTCTACAACCTCGGGGTACCAGAGTCCTGCACCGTCGACCAATCTGCGGGCTGGATCTGCGAGCGAATGGGGGTCAAGCCCACAGTCATCCACACGGGCGGGGATCGGGGCTGGATCGGCGACAATCCCCACATCCACCTGGCCATTGAGAAGATGCGGGCGACGGGTTGGCAACCGCACTACGGCATCCGGGCGGCCGTGGAGCGGACTGTCGACTACCTCGCCGAGCACACCTGGATCGTCGAACGCGAGGTTCGGCGGTGACCCGGTTCCCGGACAGCATCGGGGTAGCGGTGATCGGATGCGGCCTCATCGGCCGCAAACGGGTGGCCGCCCTACCCCCGGGTTGCCGCGTCGTGGCCCTCGCCGACTCCGACCGGGCGCGTGCCGAGGCGCTGGCCGCCACCCTCCCCTATCCGGCACGCGTCGGCGCGTCGGCCTCGGAGGTGTTGGGAGGCGGTGATGTCGGGCTCGCCATTGTGGCGACCATTCACGCCGCTCTTGCCCCGATCACCTTGGAGGCGCTGTCGGCTGGCTGCGACGTCCTTGTCGAGAAACCCGGCGCCCGGTGCGCGGCCGAGGCCGCCGACCTCGTGGCCGCGGCCTCGGCGGCCGGCCACCAGGTACGGGTGGGCTTCAACCACCGGTTCCACCCAGCCCTCCTGCGCGCCCACGAACTGGTGGGCGATGGGGGCCACGGCAAGCTCCTGTCGGTCCGTGCCCGCTACGGGCACGGGGGCCGCCCGGGCTACGAGCGGGAGTGGCGGGCCGAGCGGGCGCTCTCGGGAGGCGGGGAGCTGGTGGATCAGGGGATGCACCTCATCGATCTCACGCGGTTTCTCGTGGGGGATGTCGATCTCGTCTTCTCGGAGGTGCGCACCGACTTCTGGCCCATGGAGGTGGAGGACAACGCCTACCTCGCCCTCCGCCCCCGCGCAGGTGGGTTTGCCTGGCTCCACGCCTCGTGGACGGAGTGGAAGAACCTGTTCTCCCTGGAGGTTGCTCTCGAGCGAGCGAAAATCGAGGTGAGCGGGCTCGGGGGCAGCTACGGGACAGAGCGCCTCGCGCTGTATGAGATGCTGCCCGAGATGGGACCTCCCCGCACCACCATCTGGGAGTGGCCGCAGGCGGACCGTTCCTGGGAGCTGGAGACTGCCGACGTCCTGGCGACACTCGGAGGATCGGCATCGCTGGGGGCTGATGTTCAGGACTGCCTGGCTGCTTGGACCGTTGTCGAGGAGGCGTACCGCCGATGATCATCTCCCGCACCCCGCTTCGCATCTCGCTCGGAGGGGGCGGCACCGACCTGCCGTCGCACTACCGGGAATCGGGTGGGTTCTTGGTCGCGGCTGCGATCAGCCGCCACGTCTACATCGCGGTCAATCGCAACTTCGATGATGGCATCCTGCTCAAATACTCGCAGATCGAACGGTCTTCGAGGGTCGCAGACGTGCGGCATCCTCTGCTCCGGGAGGCTCTGCTGGTCGCGGGCGTCGATCGCCACGTCGAGGTGTCGTCGATGGCGGACATCCCCGCCAATACCGGACTCGGCTCCTCCGGGAGTTTCACCGTGGGTGTGCTCAAGGCCCTCTACGCTCATCAGCACCAGGCGGTCTCCAACCTCCACCTTGCCGAGCAGGCCTGCCATATCGAGATCGAGCGCCTCGGGGAGCCGGTAGGCAAGCAGGACCAGTACATCGCCGCCCTGGGAGGGGTGACCGCCTTCCGCTTCGCGCCCGATGACTCGGTCGAGGTCATCCCGGTCCCGATGGACGACGACACCCGGTGGCGGTTCGAAGAGAACCTCACGCTCTTCTACACCGGGATGCGCCGCTCAGCGTCCGAAGTGCTCGCCGACCAGGACGCCAAGTCCAAAGCTAAGGACAGCGGCACGTCCAGCAACCTCCGGAGGGTGAGCGAGATTGGCGAGGAAAGCTTCGACGCCCTGGTGTCGGGCGACCTGCATAGCTTCGCCAAGCTCATGACCATGCAGTGGGAGCTCAAGCGGCAGCGCTCGCCCGGGGCCACGACGCAGGAGATTGATCGCTGGATCGAAGCCGGACTCGATGCCGGTGCCTCGGGCGGCAAGCTTGTGGGCGCCGGGGGCGGCGGCTTCCTGCTCTTCTACTCGGAGACCAAGGCCGACCTGCGCTCAGCCATGGCCCGCTTGGGATTGCCCGAAGTGCGCTTCGGTTTCGATTACGAGGGTTCGACGCTGGTCGTTTCGTAAATGGACTTGCGTTACCCGGTCGCCGTCCTGTCGGGTGGTCTGGGGACCCGGATGGCCCAGCGCACCGGACCGCACCTTCCGAAGGCCCTGCTGCCGGTGGCGGGTCGACCATTCATCGACCACAAGCTGATCGAGCTCCGGCGCGCGGGGGCCCAGCGGGTGATTCTCCTGACCGGCCATGGCAGCGACGAACTCGCGGCCCACGTCGGTGATGGAGCGGCCTTCGGGCTCACCGCCGAGCTCGTCCCCGACGGGGACCGCCTGCTCGGGACCGGCGGCGCCATCCGGCGAGCGCTGGCGCATCTCGGCGAGGTGTTCTGGGTGACCTTCGGCGACACCCTGCTGGCGGTGCCGATGCTGGAGATTGAGGCCACCTTCGACGCCGCCGGCCTGGACGGCGTCATGACGGTGTTGGAGAACCACGACCGATGGGACGTAAGCAACGTCGCGGTGGCCGAGGGCAAGGTGGTGGAGTACCGAAAGGGAGCCCCGCCATCGAGCTTCGCCTTCATCGACTACGGGATGAGCCTGCTCAGGGCCGACGCCTTCCTTGCCTATCCGGAGGGTGAGGCCTTCGATCTCAGTAGCGTTCTGCAGGGGCTCATCGCGGCGGGTCGGCTGGGCGCAGCTCCGGTTGGGCGCCGGTTCTTCGAGATTGGATCGGAGTCCGGGTTCGCCGACACCGAAGCGTTCCTTCGAGGGGCGTCTTAAGCGCTTTCGGCATCCATCGCGTCAGTCGCCGGGGCGGCCGCAGGCGACTTCAAGGGTGCGAATCGGTAGCGCACCAGCGCGACCATCCACGTCATCGGGTCCTTGAAAAACCGGACTTTTTTGCCGCTCGCAAAGCCCCGGGACTCGTACGTGATCGGCACTTCCACAGGCCGGTGACCCAAGCGCACGAGCTTCGCTACAAGCTCCCAATCGAAGTCGAAGCGGTTGGCCGTGAACTCGACTCCGTCGATGCACGACCGCCGGAAGACCTTGTACATAGTGAACGGGTCACGGAGCTTGGTGCCGTACACGACGTTGAACATCCCGGTGAAGGCCCAATGGGCGCCGTTCATGAGGGTGCTCTTCAGGTGCGATTCGGGGAGCGCCCGCATGGCCTTGCCTGGCGTGTGGCGGCACCCGAGGACGAAGGATGCCTCGCCCGCCAGGAGGGGGGCCAGGACGATCGGGTATTCGTCGATGCGGTACTCGAGGTCGCCGTCTTGGATCAGGATCAGGTCCCCACTGGCCCGCTGCAACCCCAAGCGGACAGCCCGCCCCTTGCCTCCGGGGGCGTCTTCGAACACGAGTTGTACCTGGGGGTGGTCGGCGTACTGCGAGACGATGTCTCGGGTTCCATCGGTCGAGTGGCTCTCCACGATGATGAGTTCCGTCTCCAATGGGCTCAGGTCCTGCGCCAGGACCTGGTCAATGACGGACCCGACTGTTGCGGCCTCGTTGTAGGCCGGCAGGATGACACTCAGCCGCATGAGCGCATACCCGGGAACTTGGCGGGCTGAGTGGGAGGGAAGATCTCGGTGGGTCGTTGGGGTGTCACTGCGGAGCGGTCTCCCCGCTCGGAGCTGCCGGGACCAGAGACTCCCACTTCGGCGTACCGCGCAGCAGGGCGGGGTGGGTGACCATCAGGTGCCAGAGCAGAGCCTGCATCGACTCGGTCTGGGCAGTGATGTTGTTGGGATCGCCCACGGGCACGAGAATATGGGCATCGGCCCACCGGGCCACGGCGCCGCCGTCCCGCCCGACGATCCCCGCAACGTGGGCCCCCGCAGCCTGGGCCACCCGCATGGCATTCACCAGGTTGGGGCTGACCGCGCGGGTCTCGTCGCCACCGCCGACCGAGAAGACCAGCAGGCAGTCGCCCTCCCGCACCCGGGAGGCCGTCAGCCAGTCGGCGTATGCCCGCCCCCACCCCTCATCATTCACCCGGGCAGTCAGTTCAGAGACGTTGTCGGAGACGCAGTAGGCCTCGAAGCCGGCCAGTTTGCGGAAGTCACAGGCAGCATGCGAGGCATGGCCAGCACCGCCCCCTGATCCGGCCAGGAACAGGCGACCGCCGCGCTCGCGTGTGTCAGCCAAGAGGTCGATCACAGCATCGATCTGCGCCCTGGACAAACCCTGAAGTATTTCAACCGATTCAGCTAGAAATGCCGATGTGAAGGAGCTGTCAGACATTGAGCCGCATTGTATCCGCAGGCGACCCGCCCCGCATATCCTGACCCACTCGTGGACGCCCCGGCCGACGCATCGCTCACCGTCTCCCGGGCCGCTCGATCCCGGGACGCGGCCCGACTCCCATGGAGACGATTGCCCCCGTGGGCCGTGCCCCTTATCGTCGCATCGGTCTCCGCCCTTGTGATCATCGCTCGCCGGCCGGATGCCGTGACCAACCCGCAGTTCTGGGCGGAGGACGGCGCGACGTGGTTTGCGCAGGCCTACCAGAAGGGGGGACTGCACGTACTGACGGCGCCCTATGGGGGCTACGTGATCGCCTGGGCTCGGCTGGTGGCCTGGGGAGCTCAGGCGTTCCCGGTGGGCCGCGCCCCACTTCTCTACAATCTGGCAGGCTTCGCCTTGCAACTTGCGCCGCCTGTCTACATTGCCACCCGACGCTTCGACCATCTCATCCCGGACTGGCGGGTGCGGGCGTTGTTGATCGCGCTCTACCTGGCGATTCCAGCGTCGGCCGAGATCGACGTCAACCTCACGAATGCCCAATGGCACGCGGCGGTCATGCTCCCGCTCCTGGCGTTTGCCCTTCCTCCCGTGCGCCTTTGGGGCCGGATTGTCGAGGGGGCACTGTTTTTGCTTCTCGCGCTCACTGGTCCCTTCTGCCTGCTCATGCTCCCGCTCCTGGTCTGGTACGCCTGGGCGCGGAGGTGGCCACTCTGGTTGCGAGTGGTCTGCGGGCTGGACATGGTTGCGGTCGTGATCCAACTCCACGCCATCGCCCAATCCGCAGGGCAGCGACGCCTCGTGTTCGGGGGCCAGATCCCACTGCTTGTCCGGGCGGCGGCTGGTCGGACGATCGTGAGTCTGGCCGTAGGCCAGCGGGGCTATGCTGCCCTGGTTTCGTCGGTCAGAGGCTGGCCGCTGACCCTGATCCTGACTAGCGCGCTGGTCGTTGGCATCGTCATTCTCGCCCTGGCGTGGCTCCATGGCTCACTCGAGCTCCGGGTGTTCCTCGTGTACGGCGTTCTGATGCTGGGCTCCGCATTCCTGGTGGTTCCCGTCGGATCATCGGTCAAGAACCAGTGGGGAGCGCTTGCGATGCCCGGCCTGGGCGGGCGCTATTTCTTCGTTCCCATGTTGGCCGTGGTCGCAGCGCTGGGCTCCCTGCTAGGTGCCCGGCGGAGAGCTGTGCGCCGAGCCGCCCTCATTGTCGTCGCTGTGATCGTGTGTGTAGGGGTGCCCCTCGACTGGGTCGAGCCGCACTACGTCGATTACCACTTCTCCACGCAGGTTGCCCGCTGCTTCGCTGAGCCACGCGGCAGCCCGTGCCGGATTCCCATCAATCCGCCCGGGTGGTCGATCGAGTTCACGCGCCAGTAAGGATGCTATGCCTCGATGTTGATCCGGAAAGGCCGCATAAGGTCTAGATTCGGATTATAGTAAGGGTCAATGATCTCCCCCGGATTCCCCCATCGAGCCCGAAAGAAGGTTTCATCCGCTTCGGGATGAAGCCTGCCCCGGCTCGCGCTCTCGTAATGGAACAGCTCGGCATACGGTGTGTACACGACCCGATAGCCCGCCCTCCATGTCCGAAGGCAGTAGTCAACGTCGTTGAAGGCCACCCGGAGGCCTTCATCGAAGCCCCTCAATTCCTCGAAGACGCTGGTCCTCGTCATCAGGCACGCTGCCGTCACTGCCGACACGTTGAGGATCGACTGCCCGAGCGAGAAGTACCCGCCGTGGTCGACGTTGCCTGCGGTACCCCGGCCGAGGCCCATGATGATGCCCTCGTGCTGGGGATGACCCTCGGGATACAGCAGCCGGGCGCCCACTGCGCCGATCTCAGCCTGGTGCGCATACTCCAGCATCGCCTCGATCCAACCTGGGCTAATTACCTCCGTGTCGTTGTTGAGGAACAGTAGGAAGTCGGTGCGTGCCTCGGCCGCGGCGACATTCATCATGTGGGCGAAATTGAAGGCGCCGGGGTACTCGATCACTCGGCCTTTGACGGAGGCAAGGTACTCCCAAGTCTCCTCCTCGGCGGATTCGTTGTCGATGATGATCAGTTCGAAATTCCGGTACGTAGATAACCGTTGGATGCTCTCCACGCATGGGCGGAGGAGGTCCAGCCGGTCCCGCGTCGGGATGAGAATCGCAACACTGGGTTCGCCCTGGACCCGGTAGCGCACCCGGTGGCTGCCCTTCCACAGTCCATTGGTGACATCGCCCTCATGGCCTCGCCGGCGGAGGCAGTCCTGCAAGGCCCGCGCTCCCGCTTGATAGGCCCAAGGCTTCGCTTCGGGCGACGCTGCAGCCGATCCAGGCACCTTTCGCCATGTGTACAGGGGCAGCGGGATGTGGGCTATGCGATCGGTGGCTTCAGTGACCCGCAGCGCCAAGTCGTGATCCTGACTCCCGTCGTAGCCGGGCCGCAGCCCACCCACCCGGTTCAAGACAGTCGCCCGGTAAACCGCAAAATGGGTCACATAATTCGTGGTCAAGAGAAGCTCCGGTGACCAGTCCGGCTTGAAAAATACATCTGTCAGGCGACCGTCTGGATCTCGTTTGTCCTCATCGCTATAGATGAAATCAAGATCCCGCTGTTTGTTCAGGAGGCGCACGACTTCGAACAGGGCATTGGGCTTCAGTTCGTCGTCGTGGTCGAGGAATCCGATGAACTGACCGCTGGCTGCCTGAACCCCGAGGTCGGTCGCCACGGAGATGCCCGAGTTCCCTGCCGAGCGGATAATCCGAATGCCCCGACGGCCCCGGTACCGCCGGAGGGTCTTCAGCATCGCGCGGTCTGAGGAGCCGTCGTCGACGATGCAAAGTTCCCAGTTCGAGTACGTCTGCGCGCGCACCGATTCGACGGCATCGACCAGCCAGCCGGGAGGCGTGTTGAAGGCCGGCATGACGATGCTGATCTTTGGTCGGTACGCGAAACGAACGGCTTCCTCGGCTTGGGCGGCCAGGTCGGCGGGGGACAACTGATGGTGCTCGAGCCAGATTTGGTACTCGTCGTTGTACGAAAGGTTGGATCCGGCGGGCAGGCCGGCGGGTAGCACCCGAGGCGAGCGAGTTGCCGCGCTGAACGATGGCATCCCGGCCCCCAAGCGGGCCATGCGCTTGAGCACGCCGCGAGGACCCTCGGATCCCGCCACCCGCAGGGCCTGGACGCCGACGAGCAGGGCTTGGCGACGGCGGGTCGGCCACGGTGCCATGCGATCCATTTCACGGATGGCACGCTGGACGACCCGGTAGCTCGTCCGGCCGCGAATCAGGTCGAGCTCGGCCCGCAGAGCGGTCGCCTCGGCGCGCACTGCAACAAGCTCTTCTTCCCGTTGCGCATATGCCGTGCTAGCGGACAGCGCCTCCTCGAGGAGTCGTTCCTGGGTGGCTACCTCATCGCGGAGATGAGCGATCTGGCGATCCCGGTCGGCGAGCGCCTCGCGTTGCGATTCCAGGCCCCGGTCTTTCTCCTGGAGCGCAGCCCGCTGGTCTTCCAGGCCCCGGTCCTTTTCCGTCAGAGCAGCATGTTGCACGGCAATCGCTTCGTCCTTGGCAACAACGGCGTCGTGCTCTCGACGAATGATGGCGTGAAGATTTTCCCGCTCCGCGGCATCGGCACGCTCCCGGGCGCCGGCGTGAATGAGGTTCTGCTTCAGGGAGAAACGATGCCCGAGTTCGAAGAAGAGTTGGCGCAACGCTGGGTCGTTGTGGAGCGATTCTCGCAATCCTGTAAGTTGCGAGGGCTCATCCGGTCCAACCGACAACACCCCAAGGCCGTGACCATGAAGGAACTCGAAATGAGGATAGTCATTTGAGATCTCGGACCAGAAACGCCACACCCCAAAGTCGCCGCCGCGCTCATTGGTGTCATGGAACAACACAGTGGCGCGCGTACTGAGTTTCGGGCGCCAAGTCTCGAAATCATGGCGGACGGCCTCATAGGTGTGGAAGCCGTCGATGTGGAGCAGGTCGATGGATCCGTCCTCAAACTGCTGGGCTGCCTCATCAAATGTGCTTTGGATAAGTGACGAGAAGGTGCCATAGGCGTCATCGTGGTGCGCACGTAGGTCGGCCAGGACCTCGGGGCCGTAGCGGCCCGATTGGCTATCTCCCTCCCAGGTGTCGACTGCGTAGCAGCGGGTGGGCGGGGTGAGTTCTGAGGCAGCTTGGCAGAACGCGCAGTACGAATCGCCGGCATGCGTGCCGAGTTCGACGAGGAGCCGCGGCTGGGTGAGGTGCACGACCAAGAAGGCGAACGGGATGTGCTCAACCCACGCCGACTCGGTGGTCAGTCGCCGTGGGGCTGCCCACAAGGCGGGATAGCCTCTGAGATCAAAATCGACCATACCAATTTTTCCCTCTAACGTTTCTCCAGCATCCCTCACGCTATCAGGCTCGGGGAAGCCGCTCCGGGGGCTGCGGGTCCACCCGCACCGCTATACTCGCAGTCCTTGTGAGCCCCGGGGCAAAATATCGTGCGGTTATCCCGGCACTTGTTATCGCAGCCTTCGTTCTTCTGGGGAACCTTCTTTTTCTTATTGGAGTGTTCCGCGCGAACCCGGCCCTTTACCGATCGGGATTGTCGCCCAACGTGAAGCAGGGCCCGCTTCCTGGGGACTACACCATCGATCCCAACGACGGGTTCACGTCGCAGGCCCTGGGGCGGCTTGCTGCCGAGGACTGGTTGCACGGTCATGTCCCCTACTGGAATCGCTATGAGGGCTTGGGAACCCCGTTGGCGGGCGAGATGCAGTCGGCCGCGATGTTTCCTCTGGTGCCCTTACTCGTCTTCCCAGACGGCCTCCTGTACATGCATGTTGTCCTCGAAATCACCGCAGGAATAGCGACATTTTTCTTCCTCGCCCAGCTAGGCAGGTCGCGCCCCTCGGCGATGCTGGGCGGGTGTCTTTTTGCCTTGTCCGGCACCTTCGGGTGGCTGACCAACGCAATTTTCAACCCTATCGCGTTCCTCCCTCTCATCATGTTTGCTCTGGAACGCATCCGCTCGCGCGTGCAAGGCGATCAACGACTCGGCTGGGGTCTGTTGGGCGTGGCCGTTGCGCTGGCCGCCTATGCGGGGTTCCCAGAAGTCGCGTTTCTGGATTTGCTGTTCGTGGCGGGGTGGGCAGTTCTGCGCTGCTTACAGCTCCCGGGGAACAAGCGGCTTGCCTTCACCCTACGCTTGGGTGCGGGAGGTCTTTTGGGACTGGTGCTGTCTGCGCCCATCCTCATTCCGTTCGCCGACTACTTGGCCCAGGCCAATAACGCCCATGCGGAGATCAGCGCCGGGATCCTGGTCAACATCTCGCTGTTTGCTCTCTTCATGCCGTACATCTACGGCCCTATCTTCGGATTCCATTCGTTCGATCATACAAGCCGGTTAGGTCTGTTCTGGGGCAGTATTGGGGGGTATCTCTCCGCAGGCGTTGTGGCGTTGGGTGTGGTCGGCCTGGCCGGGCGCCGCGATCGAGGCGTCAAGGCCTATCTGGCCCTGTGGTCACTGCTGGTCTGCCTCAAGATC
Source organism: Actinomycetota bacterium (assembly GCA_035765775.1). Taxonomy (NCBI): domain Bacteria; kingdom Bacillati; phylum Actinomycetota; species Actinomycetota bacterium. The sequence continues at coordinate 45,105 of DASTWV010000021.1, forward strand.
TACGGCTTCAAGCCTGTCGGGCGTGCCATCGACTTGATTCCGGGGGTCGGGCCGACCGCCTTTTACCGCTATGCCTTGGTGTCTGTGGAATTTGCCCTCATCGTCCTCGCCATGGCCGGCTTGGACGACCTCAGGGACGGCGTCTTGAGCCGGCTCGGCCTCGCCCTCGGCAGCATCGCAGGCCTGGGTGTCTGTGCTGGATTTACCGTGGGTGCCCGCGGCGAAGTGCGGGTCCTTATCGGTGCTCCCGATCACCACACCTGGGCAGTGGCCTCAGCGGTCGCTGCCTTGGGTGTGATGCTTCTCATCTTCGGCGCCGCCCTGACGTTACCCCGCGCCAGCCCCTGGATCGTCTCCGCCGCGGTCGCGATTGAGACCCTTGGCTTGTACATGGTGCCGCAGTTCTCGACACCCACTGCGGCACCGATCGACCAGGCCCCGGTGAACTTCCTGAGGAGCCACATTGGCTTGAGCCGCGTCTACTCGCTCGGCCCAATGGCTCCGGACTACGGGTCTTACTTTGCCGTTCCGCAGATTGACGTCAACGACGCATTGATCCCGAGGTCTTGGTCACATTACATCACCAACGATCTCGATCCGAACTCCAATTCCCTGGTGTTCAATGGGATCTATCAGCCCGACCCCAACGGTCCATCACCCGCGGCCATGCTCCTGGCGCGGCTGCCGAAGTACGAGGCGATCGGGGTCCGCTACATCTTCGGCAACCCCGGCACCCTGCCGGACAATGCGGCGCAGCAGGGCGTGCAGCCTGTCTACCGGGATCCGTTGTTCGAAATATGGGAGCTTCCGGCTCCGGATCCGTACTACAAGACGAGCGACCAAGCGGCGTGCCAGGTAACGCCGGAGGGCCCGGACCGCGTAGGCCTCCAGTGCGCCAGTCCCGGCGTCCTTGTGCGCAACGCCCAGTTTATGCCGGGCTGGAAAGCGACGATTAATGGCCGGCCGGTTGCAATTTCTGCCAAGGACTCCCTGCTGCAACAGGTGAACGTGCCTGCCGGCGCCAGCCTGGTTTCGTTCGCCTATGTTCCACCTTACATGCGGGAGGCCTGGCTATTATTCGCTGTCGCCATCTGCGGGTTCATCCTCCTCTGGCTGTTGCCGAGGCTCAGAGCAAGCCATTCTCAACCGCGTGCACGATCCACGGGATGACCTCGTCCAGCATGGTCTCCAGGCTGGTGGTCGCCTCGAAGCCCAGCACCCGGCGGGCCTTCCCCACATCCGGCACCCTCCGTTGGACGTCGTGCTCGAAGGGGGTGTCGCGCACGTAGCGCATCGGCTCGTCGCCGCGGATCTTCCGCCAGATGATCTCGGCCAGCTCCAGCACCGTGGTGGACTGCGCCGTGGACAGGTTGAAGTCCTCGTTCATCGCCTCGGGGTGCTCGAGGGTGCCGACGATGCCCTTGGCCAGGTCGCCGCCGTAGGTGTAGTGGCGGATCTGGCTGCCGTCGCCCAGGATGTGCAGCGGATCCTGGCCCTTCACCACCTTCTGCACCAGGTCGGGCACGACGTGGCTCATGGCGAGCTTGATGTTGCCGCTGGGGATCTCCACGTCACCCAGGGCCCGGCCCTCGCCGACGCCCACGCAGTTGAACGGCCGCACGATCGTATAGGGCAGGGCGTACTGCTGGTGCGCCGCCCGGGCAAAGTACTCCACGGCCAGCTTCTGGAACCCGTAGGAGGATAGGGGCGGCGGGATCTTGCGCTCGTCACCCTCGGCACTGGGCCAGTGGTCGGTCGCCTCGTAGACCATCGAGGAGCTGACAAAGGTCATCTTCTTCAGGCGGCCGGCGGGGAGCACGTTGATGGCGGCATCGCACGAGGCAGCAATGATCCGCTCGTTGGCGGCCAGCAGGTCGTAGGCGTAGGTGTGGAAGTAGGAGATCCCACCGATCATGGCCGCGCCCGCGATGAAATGTTCGCAGTCGGTCAGCAACTCGGTGACCAGCTTCACGTCCCGGGCGTCGCCCTCCACGAAGTGGTAGCGGGGGTGGTTGTCATAGGACTTCTCCACCTTGCCGTACTTCGAGTAGTTGTCCAGGCCGTTGACGTGGTAGCCCTGCGCCAGAAGCTCCTCGACGACGTAGCCGCCGATGAAGCCGGCCGAACCGGTGACGAGAACGGTGGTCATGGCTGTCGCTCCTTCGCTCGGGGGTGGGCAGCGGTCCCTCGGCCCCGGGGGGCCAGGGCCGCCCAGTACCAGCGCAGGTACCGGGGGATCCATTTCGCAACCTTGAAGTTCGAGGCTCCCTCGGCGCGGTCGGTCCAAGTCGTGGGGATCTCCTCCACCCGGAGCCCGAGGCGCTTCGCCTTGCTCACCAGCTCGATGCCGATCTCGAAGCCGGCGTCCGACTCGACGCCCACCGAGCGCACGAACTCGGTGGAGTAGGCCTTGAACGAGTTGGTGGCATCGTGGGTGCCCACCCGCCCGATCCAGCACAGGCTGAGGCCCGCTGCCCGGGAGATGGTGCGCTTGAGCGGCGGGCCACCGACTTGGCGGCCGCCCCGCATGTACCGGGAGGCGGCAACCACGGCGGCGCCGTCCAGGACCCGGCCAGCCATCTCATCGATCTGGCTGGTCTCATCGCTGCCATCGGACATCGTCACGACAATCACCGGCGACGAGGCAGCATCCATCCCGAAGCGGATGGCGTTGGCCGGTCCGCGCCCGTAGGTGTTGTGGGTGGGCACCACACGGGCGTCGCGGGCGGCGTAACCGAGGAGGGGGGCTACGGTGGTGTCCTCGGGCGTGTCGTACACGACCAGAACTTCACACGGGGAGGCCACGTCAGCCAAGAGCTGGTCCAGGCAGCCGACGATCGATGCTCCTTCGTTGTAGACAGGGACGACAATCGACAGCTCCGCCGTCAAACCCGGACACCCTGACCAAAGCAGTTCCACATGTCGATCACCGGCACCGCGGGCTGCAGTCCGGCGTACTCGCGGTGCGGGGCGCAGACCACCAGGAGGTCGGCCTGAGCCAGCACCTCGTCCAGGGGCGTGAGGTCGGGGTCGACTGTGACGTGGGGGTCGGTGCACAGCACCTGCCGGGCCTTGATCTTGAGGATCCGCTTGAGCTTGTAGCTGAGGCTGTCCCGGATGTCGTCCGACCCGGCTTTGAACGCCATGCCCAGCAGGCCGACCGTCATCTGCCCCAGATCGAAGCGGCGCTCCAGCCGGGTGACCAGGTAGTTGGGGAGGCCCTCGTTGATCATCATGGAGGCGTGGCCGAGGACGAAGTTGTTGTTGTTGAAGGCGGCCAGCTGCATGGTGTCCTTGAGCAGGCAGGGGCCGGCGGCGAAGCCCGGGCCCGGCATGTCGGCCGCCCTGGGGTAGTCCTGCTTGAGCGCCGTGCGGATCCGCTCGAAATCGACGCCGAAGTCGTTGGAGATCATGTACAGCTGGTTGGCGATGGCAAAGCGGATGTAGCGCCAGGTGTTGACGAAGAGCTTGGCCAGCTCCGCCTCCTCCGGGCTCAGGAAGACGATCTTGTCGGTGAGATGGCGGAAGAGCTTGTCCGCCCGCTCTTCGGCCCGCGCTGTCCGCCCGGAGACGATCTGGGGCAGTTCGTAGAGTTCCGTGAGGGCGTGCCCCTCGGCGATGCGCTCAGGACAGAAGCACACGTCCACATCGACGCCGAGCTTGCCCACCAGCTGTTCGACCAGCGCCGTCACGCCCGGGTAGAGCGTGCTGCGCAGCACCAGCAACTGGCCGTCGACCAGGGAAGGACCCAGGTCCTCGACTGCGGACAGGACCTTCAGGGGCTCGGGGTTCAGGTGGTCGTCCACCGGCGTCCCGACCACCAGGATGAGGATCTCGGCGCTGGAGACAACCGTCCCGTCACTGGTCGCCGTGAGCAGCCCCCCGTCGACCACCCGCCGCAGCATCTCGTCGGCGCCCTCCTCGCGGAAGGGCATGACCCCGGCATTTACCCGGTCCACGGAGGCCTGGTTGATGTCATACAGGCTCACGTTGAGGTTGCTGTCAGCAAGGGCGATGCCGAGCGGGAGCCCGACGTGCCCGCACCCTCCGATAATGACTACGTCTCGCCCAAAGCTCATACCTTCACCTTTGTACGCACCTTTGGGAAGTACCAACCATAACGGAATACCCGGGTCCGGCGGCCCAAACTCTAGTGCAGACGGGGCCGCCATGCAGTCTTTCCGGTCAGCGCCGGGTGGGTGCGAGCGAGCGTAGCATCCCTGTGATCCCGTCTTGTCAGATGAGGAACTTCCGGATGGGCTGGTGGCGGCCATCAACCACCGGAGGCGGTTGGCCGATAACTCAACTGAAGGAGATGTGGATGCTGCGTAGGACGATGCTTCGGCCGTTGGCCCTGATTGCCGGGTGGGCTGTGGTGCTGGGCCTCCTGGCCGGGGCTCCGGCCCGGGCGGCCACGCCGACGGTGCTGACGCAACGCTGGTCCCAGTCCCTGGGCTCGGCGCCGGACCAGTGGTCCTCCCCGGTCATCGCCAACCTCACCGGGGGCGGGAACGCGGTCGTGGTCGGCAGCGAGAACGGCAACGTGTACGCCTTCGACGGCTCGGGCAACGCCCTGGCCGGGTGGCCGGTGCACATTGCCAACGCCGTCGACTCGAGCCCGGCGGTCGGAGACCTCGACGGCAACGGCCAGCAGGAGGTCGTCGTCGGCATGGGGTCGCTCAACGTCTCTGGGCAGGGTGGCCTGGCGGTCATCAACGCCAACGGTCAGGTGCGCTGCACGTACCTGACCCAGACGGTCGCCGGCACCTCGGCGGTGTTCAACGCCCCGGCCATCGGCGACGTGGTGGGCAACGGCCGCAACCAGATCGTGTTCGGCTCCTTCGACCACAACGTCTATGTGCTGGACAACAACTGCCACGTGCTGGCGTCCTACAACAACGCCGACACCATCTGGTCGGCGCCCGCCCTGTACGACGCCCAGCACTCCGGCCAGGACGACATCTTCATCGGCGGCGACTCCAGCGCCGGGGGCGGGGGCACGTACCACAACGGCGGCCTCTACCGGGCGCTCGCCTACCGGGGCGGCACGCTGGTGGAGCTGTGGGAGCGTTCCAGCCAGGAGGACTTCCAGGGCGGTTCCTCCATCGGCGCGATTGACGGCAGCGGCCGCATGGCGGTCGTGACCGGGTCAGGCGCCTACTGGTGCCGGCATTTCAACCAGTGCTCGGACTCGTCCAAGGTCTGGGCGTTCTACCTCGACAATGGCGCCGACGTCCCCGGTTGGCCGAAGGCGACCACCTACAACACGTTCCTCTCGGCTCCCTCCCTGTCGGACCTCGACGGCGACGGGCGGGCCGACGTCGTCATCGGCTCGGTCAACTACGTCAACGACAACCCCACCGGCGGCGCGGTCGACGCCTTCCTGAGCTCGACGGGCTACACCCGGGAGACCTGGATATCCCCGGTCGAGGTCGAGGGCTCGCCCGTGGAGGGCAACTTCACCGGCGCCGGGCCTCAGGTGGCCGTCGATGGGGAGATCCTCGACAAGAACCTGAACCCGGTAGCCACCTTCAACGGTGCCAACAAGACGGCGGTCGCCGTGGGCCAGCTGGGGTCCGGTCCCGCCCTGGTGACGGCGAAACCCGGCTCCCTGATTGCCTACAACCTGCCCGGGCTGTCCGGCGCGTCCTGGCCGATGTTCCAGCAGAATCCGCAACGGAGCGGCACCAGCCAGTCGGCGGTCTTCACGATCTCGTGCAATGCCGGCTACCGCCTGGGGGCGGCCGACGGCGGCATCTTCAACTACGGCGACGCCAGCTTCGACGGCTCTGCCGGCGGCATCCACCTGAACTCCCCGGTGGTGGGGATGGCCGGCGCCCCACCAGCAACTGGGGGCAACGGGTACTGGCTGGTGGCCAGGGACGGCGGCATCTTCAACTACGGCGTCGCCGGCTTTCACGGCTCGGCGGGCGGCATCCACCTGAACCAGCCGGTGGTGGGCATGGCCTCCACCGCGTCGGGTGGCGGCTACTGGCTGGCGGCCAGTGACGGCGGAATCTTCAACTACGGCGCACCCTTCGACGGTTCGGCCGGCGGCATCCACCTGAACTCGCCGGTGGTGGGCATCGCCTCGACCCCCTCGGCCACCGCCACCCCGGGCGGCAACGGCTACTGGATGGTGGCCAAGGACGGCGGCATCTTCAACTACGGCGTGGCGGGCTTCCACGGCTCGGCGGGCGGCATCCACCTCAACTCGCCGATCGTGGGCATGGCGGCGACGCCGGATGGTGGCGGCTACTGGCTGGTGGCGGCCGACGGGGGCATCTTCAACTACGGCGATGCCGGCTTCCACGGCTCGGCGGGCGGCATCCACCTGAACTCGCCGATCGTGGGCATGGCGGCGACGCCCGGCGGCGGCGGCTACTGGCTGGTGGCGGCCGACGGCGGCATCTTCAGCTACGGCGACGCCCAGTTCTGCGGGTCGGCCGGCTCCATCCGGCTCAACTCGCCGATCGTCGGCATGGCGGCCGGCTAGGCGTCTCGGGCGGGCCCTGCCCGCCGTGGCCGGACTGGTGGCGACGCCCCGGCCGCCCCGGCCGACCCCGACCCGGCCCCCTCCATCAAGGCCCCGTCAAGAACCGGCGTGCGGGCGTTAAGGAAGCGTCCATCCGGCTAGTTCCGCCCCGACCGGCCCCGATAGTGGGGGCGAGAGGTCTCCCGAGGAGGCGGCGGATGCTGGACGTGCTGAGCGTGGCAATGGTCGTGGCGTTCTTCGCCGTGGCGGCGGCGTTCGTGGCGGGCTGCGACCGCATCATCGGAGCCGACCCCGGCCTCGAGGAGGAGCCCGTCGCCGAGCTGCCCCTTCCCGCGGACACCTCCTGCGCCGGGGCCGAACCGGCCGGCGGGAAGGCCCCGGCGGCGGTATGAACGCCGACGTCATCGGGCTGATCATCGCGGTGGCGCTGGCGGCCTACCTGGTCTACGCCCTCATCTTCCCGGAGAAGCTGTAGCCCGGTGACCGCGACCGCCTGGGCCCAGTTCGGCGTCCTCGTCGGGGCGCTGGCCGTGGCCGCCCCGCTGCTCGGGCGCTACCTCGCCCGGGTCTACGGGGGCGGGAAGGCGCCCGGGGACCGGATCTTCGGCCCCATCGAGCGGGCGGTCTACCGGTTCTGCGGCGTCGACCCCGACCGGGAGCAGGACTGGAAGGTCTACGCCTACTCGCTGCTGGCCTTCAGCCTGGTGTCGGTCCTCGTCCTGTACGCCCAGCTCCGCCTGCAGGGCCACCTGCCGGGCAACCCGGACCACCTCGCCGGGGTCAGCCCGTTGCTGTCGTTCAACACCGCGGTCAGCTTCCTCACCAACACCAACTGGCAGAACTACGCCGGCAAGTCGACGATGGCCCAGCTCACCCAGATGGCTGGGCTGGCCTTCCACAACTTCGTCTCGGCGGCCGCCGGGGCGGCGGTCGCCATCGCCCTGGTGCGGGGGCTGGTACGGCGGCGCACCCGCCGGCTGGGCAACTTCTGGGTCGACCTCACCCGGACCTGCACCCGGGTGCTGTTGCCGATGGCCATCGTCGCCGGGCTGTTCCTCGTGAGCCAGGGGGCGGTGCAGAACTTCCGCCAGGACACCCGGGCCACCACGGTGCAGGGCGCCGCCCAGCAGATCCCCGGCGGTCCGGTGGCCAGCCAGGAGGCCATCAAGGAGATCGGGGAGAACGGCGGCGGGCCGTACAACGCCAACTCGGCCCACCCCTTCGAGAACCCCAACGGCCTGACCGACATCGTCGAGATCTTCCTCCTCCTGCTGATCCCGTTCTCGCTGCCGTTCGCCTTCGGGCGCATGGTGGGCGACCGCAAACAGGGGTGGGTGATCGTCGCCACCATGGTCGCCCTGTGGCTCGGCATGAGCCTTTTGGCGATGCACTTCGAGACCGGCGGCTCGGTGAAGCTGGCCGCCGCCGGGACCAGCCAGACCGCCACCGCGACCCAGCCGGGCGGGAACATGGAGGGCAAGGAGGTGCGCTTCGGCCCGGCCTCATGCGGGCTGTTCGCCGCCGCGACCACCGGGACCTCGACCGGGGCGGTCAACTGCTCCCACGACTCGATGACCCCGCTCGGAGGGGGCACCGCCCTGCTCAACATCATGTTCGGCGAGGTCGATCCCGGCGGCACGGGCTCGGGCCTCTACGGCATGCTGATCTTCGCTCTGCTGGCGGTGTTCATCGCCGGGCTCATGGTGGGCCGCACCCCCGAGTACCTGGGCAAGAAGATCCAGGCGGCCGAGATGAAGCTGGTCGTCGTCTACCTCCTGGCCGCGCCGCTGGCCATCCTGGTCTTCGCCGGCACCGCCATCCTGCTGAAAACCGCGCTGGGCTCGCTGACCAACGCCGGCCCGCACGGCCTGACCGAGATGGTCTACGGCTACACCTCGATGGCCAACAACAATGGCTCGGCGTTCGCCGGGCTGAACGGCGCCACCGACTGGTACAACGTCACCGGGGCGTTCGCCATGCTGATCGGGCGTTTCTTCCTCATGATCCCGGTCCTGGCCATCGGTGGGTCACTGGCCCGCAAGCAGCCTGTCCCCGCCTCCACCGGCACCTTCCCCACCGGCAGCCCGCAGTTCTTCGGCCTGATGCTGGGCGTCGTGATCCTGGTGGTGGGCCTCACCTTCTTCCCGGTCATCGCCCTGGGCCCGCTGGTCGAGCACCTGGCGGGCCACTTCTAGAGCGGTGACCCTGACGATGGCTACCGAAACCACTGCACCCCACACCGCAGCTGCCCCGACCCCGGCCCAGCCGCCCGGCTCGGGTCACCGCCGCTCCGCCGCTGCGTCCAGGTCGATGTTCGACCGGGTGATCCTGCGCCGGGCGGTGGGTGGCTCGATCCGCAAGCTCGATCCCCGCTCCGTGCTCCGCAACCCGGTGATGTTCGTCGTCGAGGTGGGCAGCGTGCTCACCACGCTCCTGTTCTTCTGGTACCTGGGCTCAGCTCCGGCTGCGGACAGCGCCTTCACCGGGCTGGTGTCGGTGTGGCTGTGGTTCACCGTGGCGTTCGCCAACTTCGCCGAAGCCGTCGCCGAGGGCCGGGGCAAGGCCCAGGCCGACACGTTGCGCAAGACCCGTTCCGAGACGGTGGCCTACGTGCGGGACGCCGCCGGCGAGCTGGTGGAGACCCCGTCGTCGAAGCTGGCGGTGGGCGACTTGTGCGTCGTGCGGCCGGGGCAGCTGATCCCGGGCGACGGCGAGGTGGTCGAGGGCATCGCCTCGGTGGACGAGTCGGCGATCACCGGCGAGTCCGCCCCGGTGATCCGGGAGTCGGGCGGTGACCGCTCCTCGGTGACCGGCGGCACCCGGGTGCTGTCCGACGAGATCGTCGTGCGCATCAGCGCCAAGCCGGGCGAGAGCTTCCTGGATCGGATGATCTCCCTGGTGGAGGGCGCCAGCCGGCAGAAGACCCCGAACGAGATCGCCCTCAACATCCTCCTCGCCGGGCTCACGATCATCTTCTTGCTGGCGGTGGTGACCCTGCAGCCCTTCGCCGTGTACTCGCACGCCGAGCAGTCGGTCACCGTCCTCGTGGCCCTGCTGGTCTGCCTGATCCCGACCACCATCGGCGGGCTGCTGTCCGCCATCGGCATCGCCGGGATGGACCGGCTCGTGCAGCGCAACGTGCTGGCGATGAGCGGGCGGGCGGTCGAGGCGGCGGGCGACTGCTCGACCCTCCTGCTGGACAAGACCGGGACCATCACCCTGGGCAACCGCCAGGCCGCCGAGTTCCTCCCGGTGGGCGGCGTGTCCGAGGGCGACCTCGCCGAGGCCGCCCAGCTCTCCAGCCTGGCCGACGAGACCCCCGAGGGCCGCTCCATCGTGGCGCTCGCCCGGGAGCGGTACGGCCTGGCCGGGCGTGACCTGCTCGATGCCACCCTGGTGCCCTTCACCGCCCAGACCCGCATGAGCGGCGTTGACCTGGGGGCGGCGGACGGCGCCCCGGCCCGCAGCATCCGCAAAGGGGCCACCGACTCGGTCCGGCGCTGGGTCCGCGAGCAAGGCGGTGACGTGCCCGACGGCCTCGAGCCCGTCGTCGAGCAGATCGCCCGCACCGGGGGCACGCCGCTGGTCGTGGCCGCCTCCGAGGGGCAAGCCACCCGGGTGCTGGGCGTGATCCACCTGAAGGACATGGTGAAGCCGGGGATCGCCGAGCGCTTCGAGCAGCTCCGCCGGATGGGCATCCGCACGGTGATGATCACCGGCGACAACCCGCTGACCGCCGCCGCCATCGCCCAGGAGGCGGGGGTGGACGACTTCCTCGCCGAGGCCACGCCCGAGGACAAGATGGCCCTCATCCGCCAGGAGCAGCAGGGCGGCTTCCTGGTGGCGATGACCGGCGACGGCACCAACGACGCCCCCGCGCTGGCCCAGGCCGACGTCGGCGTGGCCATGAACACCGGCACCCAGGCGGCCAAGGAGGCGGGCAACATGGTCGACCTCGACTCCAACCCCACGAAGTTGATGGAGATCGTCGAGATCGGCAAGCAGCTGCTCATCACCCGGGGGTCGCTCACCACCTTCTCGATTGCCAACGACGTGGCGAAGTACTTCGCCATCATCCCGGCGATGTTCCAGGGGGTCTTCCCCGAGCTGCGGACGCTGAACGTCATGCGGCTGGCCAACCCGCACTCGGCCATCCTGTCGGCGGTCATCTTCAACGCCCTCATCATCGTGGTGCTCATCCCGCTCGCCCTGAAGGGGGTCAAGTTCCGGCCCCTGGGCGCCGCCGCCGTGCTCCGGCGCAACCTGCTGATCTACGGGCTCGGCGGGGTCCTCGCCCCCTTCCTCGGCATCAAGGCCATCGACGTAGTCCTGGCCGGACTGGGGGTGCACTGATGCGCCGCCAGCTGGTCCCCGCGCTCCGGGTGACCATCGTCCTCACGATCCTGCTGGGGCTGGGCTACCCGCTGGTAATGACCGGGCTCGCCCAGGCCCTGTTCAGCAGCCAGGCCAACGGTTCGCTCATCACCGTGAACGGGGCGGTTGTGGGCTCCACGTTGCTCGGCCAGGAGTTCACCGACCCCCGGTACTTCCACCCCCGGCCCTCGGCCGCCGGCGCCAGCGGGTACGACGCTCTCGCCAGCGGGGCGTCGAACTTGGGGCCGTCGTCCTCGACGCTGCTCGCCGACGTCGATCAGCGGGTGACGGCCTACCGGGCCGAGAACGGCCTGCCGGCGAACGCCCCGGTGCCCGTCGATGCCGTGACGGCATCGGGCTCGGGGCTGGACCCGGAGATCTCGATCGCCAATGCCGACGACCAGGGGCCCCGGGTGGCCCAGGCCCGGGGGGTCTCCCTCGAGGCAGTGATGGGGCTGGTCAAAGCAAACACCGAGGGCCGGTCGTTGGGCATCTTCGGCGAGCCGGGGGTCAACGTGCTGACCCTGAACCTGGCCCTGGACCGTACCTGGCGCGCCTAGTGCTGGCGGCCCGGAAAAACCGGCGACACCACGGGAGGCAACGAACACAGACTGAGCTGTGTCGTGACCGACACTGTGGCGGTGGCTCCCGGCGGGAATACGACCAGTCGGGTTGTGGTCGGGCACGAAGTAGCACCCCCCGCCGGGTTGTCGGTGTCGCTGATGTAGAAGGTCGCTGGGTGCCCGGGGCTGACCACCACCGGGACGTCCGGGTGCGGTTGGACCATGTAGCTCGTTGGGCTCCTGGTCGCCGTGGCGAGGGGCCGGTTTCCGGAACCCTCGGCGGTCACGCCGGGATACCCGTGCAGGCTGCACGGGGCACCCGTGGTTTCGAAGTACAGGCTGAACGCGGTGTTGCCCAGCCCGAACATCGTGGAGCCAGGCTTCAGGGTGAGGTTTCCTGCCGAGCATGGGCCGGGGAGCGCGGTTGCGGTGAAATCGACCAAACGCCAAGTCTCGCCGGCGTCGGCCGTGAGGTAGAGGCCGTCGCCGGGGCCCGTCGCCCCCGACGGGTTGCCCAGGATGAGCAGGCCCTGGAAGTTGTTCGTGAACCCGAAATCGGCTACCGGCTGCCCTGCCCCTGCAGGACCGAAGACCTGGTCCCAGGCTTGCCCGTTCAGGAGGAAGACACTGGTCGTTGCCGATGTGACTGCCAGGGTTGTCGGCCCGCCGGCGTCGATGAACTGCACTGCGCCGGCAGCCGGGGCATTCGATGCCGTACCGTTGGCGGGCCCGAATGCAGCCCCGAACTCGTAGGTAGTCAGCACCTCTTTTCGGTACTGGCCCCCCTGGCCTGGACCGGAGCAGGCGACATCCACTGCGCCATTGCTGGCCACAGCGACCTTCTGGGTGGCGTCGAGCCCCGTCGGGCAGGGGGCGGGCGCCGACGTCCAGGTGCCGGTCACCGCGCCGCCGACAAGTGTCGTGCCGCTCAGCAAGTAGCCGGCGCCACCGTTGATCCCCATACTGAGCGAGGAAGGGTTGCCGGGTGCCGGCGCAGAGCCGCCCGGGATGGCGGACCATGCCGGCCGCCCGATGGCGCTCCGGCTGACGGTGGCCGAGCCGCCCGCACTCGTCAGGGCAACGACGTCCCCTGCGGAAGCGGCCAGCTGCACCAGCGTTGCCCCCGAGCCCTGCCCCGGATAGGGCGCCGCCGCCCAGGTCCGGCCACCGTCGCTGGTCACGTCGAGGAGGTGGGGCCCGTAGGCGTAGCCGATGGTGCGGCTCGCGAAGCGCACGGCGGTGAGGTCACGCAGGGGGCTGGGCGGGGGCGCCAGGGCGTGCCAGCTCCATCCGGAGTCATTTGTCGCCGCCAGCGCGGTGCAGGTGCTGGCGCCGCACGGTTCCTCACCCAGGACGAAGGCGTCCAGTGGGGACACGAACGAGGCCGAGAGCGGGGCGAAGCCGGCAGGGACAGGCGCCGTCGCTGCGGCGGAAGCCGTCGGCGATGTGGTGGATGCCGGGGGCGTCGAGGTGGCTGAGGGACTGCTCGCCACCGGTGCAGAGGGCGAAGGCGAGTGCGCGGCCGCGGAATGGTGGCCGGAGCTGCACCCAGCGAGCACGAGCAGGAGCGCCATGCTCGTCGCGGCCGGGATGCTCCCGTGATTCTTCATAGTCGCCCTTCGGTCGTACAGCCAAGAGTAGCCGAGCATAAGGTTTGACGTAATGGCACAGGCAAGGTTACGCACCGCCATCCATGAACAGGTCGCCCCAGGTTCGAACGTGACCACAGGCGGAAGTCGCACGAAGACCGGGCAGGGTCGTGGCCCCTTTCTACTGCCTACTCAGCCGGTCCCGCGCTCAGCCGGGGAACGGATTTTGCTCGTCCGTGGGAAAGAACAGGAGGCTGGCGGCGACCAGCATCAGCGCGCGAACGGTCCTTCCAAATATTCAATGGCGTTCGCAATGCTTGAGACGTCGATCAACAACCCCATGGGGTACGACTTTTGCTTGAACGGGCGCCGAACAGGTTTGGCGGCCAGTCCCGCCCGGATCAAGTCGTTGATGGCCTGGCTCATGCCCACCGACCGCTCGCGTCGCACCTGCTCGACGGCTGCGGCGACGTCCTCGTCCAGGGTGATGGTTGTGCGCATGGAACAAGGCTAGCGTGCAGTGGCACGACTGCGCGCATCATGTTGCACCCCCCGCCCAGCGCGACACTGAGGGCTGACAACTATGGCTCGGGGAAAACTCCGGATCTACCTCGGCGCCGCCCCGGGGGTGGGCAAGACCTACGCCATGCTCAACGAGGGCTGGCGTGCGCACGCCCGCGGCAAGGACGTCGTGGTCGCCTACGTCCAGACCTACGACCGCCCCAACACCCGGGGCCAGCTGCGCGACCTGATCGTCGTCCCCCGGGCCAGCATCGAGTACCGGGGCCAGCGCTTCGAGGAGATGGATCTCGACGCCGTGCTGGCGGCCCACCCGGAGATTGCCCTGGTGGACGAGCTGGCCCACACCAACGTCCCGGGCTCCCGCAATGAGAAGCGCTGGCAGGATGTCGAGCAGCTGCTCGAGGCCGGCATCAACGTCATCTCGACGGTCAACATCCAGCACCTCGACTCGCTGAACGACGTCGTCGAGCGCATCACCGGCGTGCCCCAGCGCGAGACCATCCCCGACGCCGTCGTCCGGGCAGCCGACCAGATCGAGCTGGTGGACATGTCGGCCGAGGCCCTCCGGCGCCGGATGGCGCACGGCAACATCTACCCGCCGGAGAAGGTGGACGTCGCCCTCGGGAACTACTTCCGGGAGGGCAACCTGGCGGCTCTCCGGGAGCTGGCGCTGCTGTGGGTGGCCGACCGGGTGGACGAGGCGCTGCACGACTACCGCGCCCGCCATGGCATCGCGCAGCCCTGGGAGACCCGGGAGCGCGTCATCGTCGCCCTCGACGGCACCACCGACGGCGAGCACCTCATCCGCCGGGGAGCCCGGATGGCGGCCCGTTCCAAAGGCGAACTGCTCGCCGTCCATGTGCGGGCGGCCGATGGCCTGACCGGCCCGCCGCCCGAGCTCCTCAGCCACCAGCGGGCGCTGGTCGCCGAGCTGGGCGGCCGTTACCTTGAGATCACGGGCGGCGACACCGCCGAGGCCCTGGTCAAGTTCGCCCGGGCGGAGAACGCCACCCAGCTGGTCATGGGGGCGCCCCGCAGCCCGCGGTGGTCCGAGCTGCTGCACGGCTCCACCATCAACCGGGTCATCCGCCTGGCCGGGCCGATCGACGTCCACGTCATCTCGGCCACAGACCCGGAGGGGCGGCCGCTGCCCCGCCCCCTCAGGCGCCGGCACCTCGCCCCCTTCCCGCACCGGCGCCGCCAGGCGGCATTCGTGCTCGGGGTGATCGGCGCCCCGGGGCTGGCTGCTGTGCTGGTCCCGTTCCGGGCCAACCTGTCCACCGCCGCCAGCCTGCTGCTGTTCCTCGCCCTCATCGTGGCCGTCGCCATCGTCGGCGGTGCCGTTCCGGCACTCACGGGGGCGGTGGTGGCCTTCATCGTGGCCGACTTCTACTTCATGCCGCCGCTGCACACGCTGTCGGTCGCCCACCCGATCGACGCCACATCGCTGATCGTGTTCCTGGCGGTCGCGGTGGCGGTCTCGGCGGTGGGGGAGCGGGCCGCCCGTCTCCGGGTGTCCGCCGCCCGCAGCCAGGCGGAGGCCGAGGCCCTGGCCCGGCTGGCGGCCAGCTCGGTGCTGTCGGCGGGCGAGGAGGCCCTGCCCAACCTCCTGCGCCAGCTGCGCGAGACCTTCGGCCTCACCGCGGTCGCAGTGCTGGCGCCGGATGGGGCGGAGTGGCGGGTCGAGGGCGCCGCCGGGGCGCCCATCCCGCAGCGCCCCGAGGGCGCCTCCTTCTCGGCGGCGTTGGACGAGGGGTCGGTGCTGGCCCTGGCCGGGGGCGAGCTGGTGGGGGAGGACCACCGGCTCCTCAATTCCTTCGTCGCCCAGCTCCGGGTGGTCCAGGCCGGGCGCCGGCTCCAGGCCGAAGCGGCGTCGGCCGGCGAGCTGGCCGAGTCCAACCGCCTGCGGACCGCCCTGCTGGCCGCCGTGTCGCACGACCTGCGCACCCCGCTGGCATCGATCAAGGCCTCGGCCAGCAGCCTGCGCTCCGACGAGGTCGACTGGTCGCAGGAGGCGGTGCGCAGCTTCGCCGCCACCATCGAGGGGGAGGCGGACCGGCTCAACAAGGTGGTCTCCAACCTGCTCGACATGAGCCGGCTGCAGACCGGCGCCCTGCACCTGGCGCTCCGGCCGGTGGGGCTCGAGGAGGTGGTCTCGGCGGCGCTCGGGAGCCTGTCCCGCGACGTGGGCACGGTCGGGGTGGACGTGGCCGATAGTCTCCCGCCCGTGGAGGCCGACCCGGCCCTGCTGGAGCGGTCGGTGGCCAACGTGATCGACAACGCCCTGTCCTGGTCGCCCTCGGGGCGGCCCGTGCGGGTGGAGGCCGGGGAGGTGGGCGACCGGGTGGACCTGCGGGTGATCGACCGGGGCCCGGGCATCCCGACCGGCGAGCGGGACCGGGTGTTCCAGCCCTTCCAGCGCCTGGGCGACGGGGGCCGGGTGCACACCAACGGCGTCGGCCTCGGGTTGGCGGTCGCCCGGGGCTTCGTCGAGGCGATGGGCGGGGAGGTCCTGTTGGAGGACACCCCGGGGGGCGGCACCACGATGGTGCTGTCGCTCAGGAAGGCCGACTGAAATGTCGACCGGCCGCGTCCTCGTCGTCGACGACGAGCCCCAGATCCGCAAGACCCTGGAGGTCAACCTGCGCGCCCGGCGCTACGAGGTCGATCTCGCCCGCAGCGGCGAGGAGGCGCTGGAGCTTGCCGCCCGCCACCACCCGGACGTGGTCATCCTCGACCTCGGCCTGCCGGGCATCGACGGCATCGAGGTGGTGCGGGGCCTGCGGGGCTGGTCCCAGATGCCGATCGTGATCCTGTCGGTGCGCGACCAGGAGGCCGACAAGGTGGCCGCCCTCGATGCCGGGGCCGACGATTACGTCACGAAGCCCTTCGGCATGGACGAGCTCCTGGCCCGCATCCGGGCCACGCTGCGCCGGTCCTCGATCAGCGACGAGGCGGCGTCGGTCGCCACCGACGACTTCGAGGTGGACCTGGCCGCCCACCGGGTGAAGCGGGCGGACGGCGTGGAGGTCAGCCTCACCCGCACCGAGTGGCAGCTGGTGGAGGTGCTGGTGCGCAACCGGGACCGGCTGGTGACCCAGCGCCAGCTCCTGAAGCAGGTCTGGGGGCCGGCCTACGAGAAGGAGACCAACTACCTGCGCTCCTACATGGCCACGATCCGCCGCAAGCTGGAGCCGAACCCGTCCCGCCCCCGTTACTTCCGGACCGAGCCGGGGGTCGGTGTGCGCTTTGTGTCCGGCGTTCCCTCCGAGGATGGGAAAGCGCCCGCCGAGGGGGCCGGGGAACTTCTAGGTGGCGGCTGAGCGATCCAGCTCGGCGTAGAGCGGGCCCAAGGTGATGTCGCCGAAGGGTGTGAGCAGCGCCTGACCAGGCCCCAAGGCCTCCCAGGATCCGATCCCGCCATTCCTGGGCCGGGCGACTTCGAACCGGGGACGGTCAGGGAACGACAATAAGGGCTGCGTCGTCTTCGTGAAGAGGGCTTGACGAAGTGCCGCAGCCGACCATCACGTCGGGGTAGTAGGCGTTGCCGCTGGGGGTGTGGAGCATCCGGTTGATGAGAGCCGTGCACCCGGCCGCCCCGAGCCCCAGTGCCTCATACGGCCTCAAACAAGACTGCCGAGAGCGCTTCGCTCATGCGGCCATGCTACGGCTCCGGCCTCTGGCCGATCACGAGGAACTGCTTGCCCAGCACCCGCCAGGCCAGGGGGAACTGCAGGTACCGGCGGACGAGGTTCGGGGCGGCGGGGAGGCGGCCAGTGAACGAGAAGGGGAGGAACTGCGGGTGCACCGCCACGATGTCGAAGCCGGCGGCGTACAGGTGCTCCTCGACGCCCCGGTGGGTGAGGACCACGGTGTGGTCGGCGAAGTCGAAATACACGCCCGCGCAGTACCGGAAGTTGGGCCCCATGACGGCGATGCGACCGCCGGGCTTCGTGCACCGGAACATGCGCTCGAGGAAGGCGGCGACCGCCTCCTGGCTGGGCAGGTGCTCCAGGAAGTTGGAGGCGAAGACGCCGCCGAAATGGGCCTCGGGCAGGTCCGCCGTCATGATGTCCGACTCCACGAAGCGGACGCCGTCGGCGGCGAAGGCGCGGTAGTCCTGGGCATCGACGGCCCACCGCTCGGCCGCCGGAGCGCTGTTGATGAACTCGCACCGTCCCGCAGCCGGGTCCAGCAGGGTCTCGGGTGACCCGAGCTGGCCGTACAGGTAGCGCGCGATGACGTCCCAGATGTCGGTGCGCCGTTCCTGGGGGACGTTGCGGAACCGGTACTGGTACAGACGCTGGTAGTTCACCGGCCGAACCCTCTCGTCATCACGTCCCCGCTCACCCGCTCACCCGCCGGCCCCCCGGTCCCGGGCGGGCCGCAGGGCTCGCCAGTACCACCGCAGGTAGGTCGGGAGCCATGCCGCCACCCGGAAGTTGGATGCGCCCTCCGTACGGTCCCGCCAGGTGGTGGGGACCTCGGCCACCCTCCGGCCCATGTGCTTCGCCTTGCCCACCAGCTCGAGGCCGATCTCGAATCCGCGGTCAGACTCTATACGCGCCTCCCGCACGAAGGCGGTGGAGTATGCCTTGAAGGCGCTGGTGGCGTCGTGGGTCCCCACCCGGCCGAGCCAGTACAGGGAAACCCCGGCGAGCCGGGACAAGGTGCGCTTCAGCGGAGGCCCGCCGATCTGGCGGCCGCCCCGCATGTAGCGGGAGGCGGCGACCACCGCCGCCCCCTCGGCCACCAGTCGGGCCATCTCGTCGATGAGCCGGGCCTCGTCGCTGCCGTCCGCCATCGTCACGACCGCGATCGGCGCCTGGGCATGCTCCAGGCCGAAGCGGATGGCCTGGGCCGGCCCCCGCCCGTAGGTGTTCAGGGCCGGCCGCACGCGGGGATCGGCGCGGGCGTAGCTGGCCACGAACGGGGCCGTGGTGTCCTCCGGCGTGTCGTAGACCACCAGGACCTCGAAGGGTGTCGCTACCGTGGCGACGATCTGATCGAGGCAGGCGACGATGGCGGAGCCTTCGTTGTACGCCGGGACGACGATCGAAAGGTCGGGCACCGGCCAGAGCCTACGGCGGGATCAGGTGCAGTACCCGTGCTGGGTCAGGAACCCATGCAGGGCGCTGACGTAGGCGGCCCCGCTGGGCAGCGCCGGCAGGTCGGCGGCGTTGCCCCCCAGGCGGTGCAGCACCTGCAGGCCGTTGACGGTGGCCCAGGCGTGGGTCCCCTGGCCGAGAATGCACTCGTCCGCCACCCAGGCCGCCAGGATGCCCAGGCCGACCCCCGGCCGCAGCCCCGGTCCTGGATCGGTGACGTCCTCCCACCACGTCGTGGCATCGGTCTGGACCAGGTCGAGGTGCTGGCGGGTGGTGTCGGCGAAGGCGCCGCGGGTGAACTCCCACACGGTCACCGGCATGCCCGAGCCGCCGAAGGAGGAGAACTGGTAGGCGAAGGCGTTGTCGGCCGTCACCACGAGGGCGTGGTCACCCGAGGCCTGGACGGTGGCCCCCGGGTTGCCCAGGTCCTTGTCCACCGGCGCGCCGATGCCGGACGGACCGAGCGGGTAGGCCCGCACAAGGCCGCAGCAGTGCGCCCCGCCGGTGTCCAGGCCGAGCAGCACCGTCGGCAGGGCGTCGGTCCCGAAGCGGGCCAGGCAAAGCGGTTGCCCGGCGCTGGACGAGGTCTGCGCACCGATGGGCCACGGGATCACCGGCATCCCCGAGGGTGGGCTGAAGCCCGGGTAGACGGGTGGGGCTACCGCCTGCCTGGCGGGCGAGGCTGTCAGCCCGGAGACGGTCAGCTGCCCCTGGCCAAGGGCGGTGCCCCCGGCCGCGGCGACGGCCAGGCCCGACAGGGTGGCCTTCACCCCGGCGAGGGTCACCGAGGTGCTCACGGCCGTCCCGGAAGGCACCGCCGGTCCCCAGGGCTGGAGGGCCAGGGTGCCGCACGCCACCGCCGGTCCGGACCATGCCCGGGCGGGCGACGGTGCGGGCATGGTGGCTGCCAGGCCCTCGGGTGGCATCAGGCCCTGGATCTCCACCGTGCTGGCCCACTGGGGCAGGTTGGCCACCACCAGCCAGGCCAGCAGCGCCATCACCAGCGCGCCGAGCATCGCTCCGATCAGCCACCGCCTCATCGCCCGACGCCTCCTTCTCCCCATGTATCGACCGGCCCGCCGCCGGAGAAAAGCCCCACCGCTCGCCTTTCTCGCCCGTGCCGCCCGCAGGGCTGGTTCCCGGCCGGCCCACGGCCCGCTCTGCGCCCGCCCGCTATCGTGCCGGCCATGCGGATCCTGGTCACCGGCGCGGGCGGCTTCGTCGGCCACCACCTGCTGCCGGAACTGGCCGGTGCCGGCCACGAGGTGGTGGCGGTCTCCCACGTCCCCTGGACGCCCCCGATCCCGGTGGCCACCGGCGTGTTCGACATCCGCGACCCGGTCCGCGTGGCGGCAGTCGTGGCGGAGCACGCCCCGGAGGGGGTCATCCACCTCGCCGCCCTGGCCTCGCCCCAGAAGTCGTGGGACGCCGCCCAGGAGACCTTCGAGGTCAACGTGATCGGGACCTCGCACCTGCTCGGGGCGCTCGCCAGCCGGCCGGGCACCCGGTTCCTGGTGGTGGGCTCGGCCCAGGAGTACGGGGCGGCGCACCTCGACCGCCCCCTGCTCGAGACCGACCCGCTGCGCCCGGCGTCGCCCTACGCGGTCAGCAAGGTGGCCCAGGAGCTCCTCGCCTTCGCCTACGGCGAGCGCCACGGCCTGCCGGTGGTGGTGGCCCGCTCGTTCAACCACACCGGGCCGGGCCAGACCACGGACTACGCGGTCGGCGCCTTCGCCGCCCAGGTGGCCGCCATCGAGCGGGGCGACCAGCCGCCCCGCATGACCGTCGGATGGCTGGAGAGCCGGCGGGACTTCCTCGACGTCCGGGATGTCTGCCGGGCCTACCGGCTGCTGGTCGAAGCGGGCGAGCCCGGCGAGGTGTACAACGTCGCCTCCGGCCGGGCGGAGCGCATCGGGGACCTCCTCGCTATCCTGCTGGAGGCCGCGGGCCTGTCTGGCGTAGTGGAGGTGCACTCGGCGGCCGCTCCCCGGCCCGGGGATCCGGCGACCCTGCTGGGCGATGCCACAAAATTGCGGCAGGGCCTCGGCTGGGAGCCGGAGATCCCGATGGCCACCTCGGTGGCCGACACGTTGGATTCCCACCGGGATCCGGGCGGACCCAGTGGCCGCCGGCCAGCCCCGGAGACGACGAGGAGGGCGATGTGAGGGTCCTGATCACCGGCATCACCGGTTTTGTTGGCAGCCACCTGGCCGAGTTCTGCCTGGCCCGGGGCGACGTCGAGATCTTCGGCACCTACCGGTGGCGCAGCCCCCGGGACAATATCGCCCACATCAAAGACGTCACCCTGGTGGAGTGCGACATCCTGGATGCCGTCTCCTGCCGGACCACCCTCGCCCAGGTCGAGCCCGACTGGATCTTCCACCTGGCGGCCCAGTCCTTCGTGCCGACCTCCTGGTCGGCGCCGGCGTCCACCATCGAGACCAACGTCATCGGCCAGCTCAACTTGTTCGAGGGCCTGCGGTCGCTGGGCCGGCTGGGCACCCGGTTCCACGTGTGCGGCTCCAGTGAGGAGTACGGCTACGTGGCTCCCGAGGAGACGCCGATCACCGAGGACAACCCGCTGCGGCCCTTGTCGCCCTACGGCGTGAGCAAGGTGGCCCAGGACCTCCTGGGCTACCAGTACCACCGGTCCTACGGCCTCCACACGGTGCGCACCCGGGCCTTCAACCACGGCGGCCCCCGGCGGGGACAGGTGCTGCTGCCCTCCGACTTCGCCAAGCAGATTGCCGAGATCGAAAAGGGCCTGCGGGAGCCCGTCGTGCGGGTGGGCAACCTCGAGGCGCTGCGGGACTTCACCGACGTGCGCGACATCGTGCGGGCCTACTGGCTGGCCCTCGACAAGGGCGTGCCGGGCGACGTCTACAACATCGGCACCGGAAACCGGCCATCGATCCAGGAGGTGCTCGACCTGCTGCTCGGCATGAGCGACGCCAAGGTCGAGGTCCGCCAGGTCCCGGAGAAGATGCGGCCCTCCGACGTGCAGATCCTGCACGCCGATCCCAGCAAGTTCCGGGCGGCCACCGGCTGGGAGCCCAAGATCCCGCTGGAGCAGATGCTCTCGGACACCCTCGACTACTGGCGCGAGCGGGTCTAAGCGGCCCTTGCCGGCCGCGGGCGAGTCGGGCGACCGCTACCATTTAAACGGGAGGACGGATGCCCCGACCCCCGGCGCGCAGGATCTGCACGTCGGATGGGCGGTGAGAGCCCGTCGCGGGCCTATGAAGATGGCGGTGCTGGTGCTGCTCGGAGCGGGGCTCTTCCTGCTCGCCGCGATGTACGGCGTGGGCAGCACGCGGACCCCGCCCACCGGTTCCGCCGAGGTGATCCTGGCGGTCGGGGGCCCGGGCGCCCCCGACTCGGGTCCGGCGACGATCACGCCTACCCCCTCGCCCGGCGACACGTCGACGCCGCCCACCGGGCCATCCACGGTGGCGCTACCCCAGGTGCAGTCGGTGGGGCGCAGCGTCCAGCAGAGCAGCGTGACGAAGCTGCTGTCGCCGGGCACGGGCACCGGGCAGACGACCACCCCGTCCGGGGGCTCGGTCCAGGCCGCCGGCCCGATCGTGGTGCCGAACACCGGGGGATCAGTTGTCTCCGGGCCGGACCAGCCTCCCGCCCAGCCGGTGGCGGCGCCCTCGCCCAGCTCCGACGGCACCGGGGCGCACACCGTGCCCGTGCCGGCGCCTTCGCAGACCGCGCCCCTCGGCGGCCTGCTCGGGGGCCTGCTGAACCCGAAGCCCAAGCCGTCGCCGACCCCGGCTACCCCGACGTCCACGGCCATCCCGGCACCGACGTCCTCGCCGTAGGCCCCTCGGCCCGACGCCTCCGTGGGGCAATAGTCAGGCGGCGCCGGGCGCGCTCACCTGCTCGGGCGCGAACCGGCCCGGCGGGGAGGGCTCCCGGCTCGCCAGCCGGCGGAGCAGGAGCACGCCGAGGACCACGGCGCTGGCCGCCGAGCCGGCCAGGAAGCCGAGCTCGACCCGCAGCAGCAGGGTGTGGACCAGGCTGACCGCCACCAGGAACCCGAGGACGCCGGCGACCCACCCCACGACGAGCGCGGCGTAGGCGCGCAGGGCCACCAGGGCCTGCCCGAGGGTGAGGGCGACGATGTACACGATGCTGGCCCCGCTCAGGTAGGCGAAGTCCACCCGTTGCAGGTGGTACTGCTTGCCGAACAGCACGGTCAGGGCGAAGGTGCCCGCGACCACCGCCGTGGCCACGGCCACCACCCCCAGGACCACCACCGTGGCGAGCAGCCCCCAGGTGGTCCGGGCGAACTCCTTGAACTCGCCCTTGGCCGCCAGGCTCGCCAGCTTGGGAAGGAGGGCCGCCAGGACCGCCTGGAACAGCACCACGGGGACCCGGGCGATCACCAGGCCGGCCAGGAAGCGGCCCGCCAGGGGCTGCTGGGCCGGGCTGGACAGGACCTTGATCGTCAGCACGGCGAGGTTGAGCAGGAGCTGGGCGAGCAGCGAGGCCGCCACCAGGTACCCGAGGGCGGCGGTCAGCTCGCCCCAGGGCGCCTGGGGGCCGGGCGTGAGCAGGCGGCGCTGGCGGGAGAGCACCAGGGGGGCGGAGATGAGCGGGGCGATGGCGAAGGCCAGGCCGTAGGGGCCGACGGTCGCCCAGCCCACCCCGGCGAAGAACAGGACCGGCAGGAGGCGGAAGACGCCCTCGGCGCCCACCAGGACGCCGTAGGCGCCGAAGCGGCCGTTGCCCGACAGGTAGCCCCGGGCCAGGTAGCCCACGTAGAGGCTGGCCAGCGAGACCAGGAAGCCGATGAACAGCGCCAGGTGGTGGTCGAACAGCTTGCTCGTGATCGGCGCGCCGGCGGCGGTGGCGGCCACGACGAAGATGGCCAGCATCCCCGCCCCGAGCACGATGGCGCGGCGCAGCACGGGCTGGGCCCCCATACCCCGCGCCCGGCGGGCGGCGATCGCCCGGGAGATCTCCTGCTCCAGCGGCATGAAGGCGCCCGGGCCCACGATGAAGCCCAGAACCCAGAGCACGGAGAGGTCGGCGTACAGCTTCGGGCCCAGCGCCCGGCCGGAGAGAACCAGGAAGCCGTAGGCGGCGATCCCGGCCACGATGACGCCCGCGGTCACCGCCACGGCCCCCTCGGGCAGCGGTGCGCGCTCCAGTAGCCTCTTGACGGACCGGTCTGCGATGGCCGGGGCCTCCTCCCGCTGGGCCGGATCGAGGGGGCCCGGCGGGGCCGTCCCTCGGGGCCATCTTTTCAGTTGGGGCCGCAGGAGGGGCCGATGGGCGCGCTGGGGCCCCGATCGGCCCCGCGGGCCCTGGCCCGCCACATATGTGCAACTGGGAACATGCCGGAACAAACGTGTGGATCCTGCCGCCATAGTGGCGGCTGTTTCCACAAGTTTCTGCTCTGCAGGGGAGCTGAGACCCAAAAAGGAAGCTCATGTGGGCGCCGGCGGTGCTGCCGGAGCACAACCGCGCGCAATGACAGGCTGGCTATTAAGGAAGTTTAACTGGCTTTTCGGGTCCGCCCCGGCCATTATGGACAGTGCGACGGCACGGCCGTCGCCACCAATGATGCAGTCGGCTGGGGGGGGCGTTCAGTCGTCCCGGGGCCATTTCGAGTGGCCCCGGGACCCCTGAACCAGAGTTGAGCCCGAGGTGGACCACAGGGGCGCCTCCCCCCGCAGCCCCGCAGCCCGGAACGCCCCCCGGTGGGATGATGCCCCCATGGACAGTTTGCGCGGTTCGCTGCTCATCGCCGCCGGCCAGCTGCTGGACCCCAACTTCCGGCGCTGCGTGGTCCTCATCGCCGAGCACGAGGAGCACGGTGCGCTCGGCCTGGTGCTGAACCGCCCCGCCGAGATTCCGGTCTCGGAGGTCGCCCCACCGCTCGGGCCGTTCGTGCCGGACGAGGCGCCCATATTCCTGGGCGGCCCGGTCCAAAAGGAGGCGGTGGTGATCCTGGCCGACTACGCCGACCCGGGCGACTGCGAGCGGCCGATCTTCGACCAGGTCGGCTTCGCCTCCCCGGACGACGCCGACGACCCGCTGTCTGGCATCCGGCGCGCCCGGGTGTTCGCCGGGTATGCCGGCTGGGGGCCGGGGCAGCTGGAGAGCGAGCTGGCGGAGGACGCCTGGATCATCGAGCCGGCACAGCCCGACGACGTCTTCACCGAGGAACCGGCCCGCCTGTGGGCGACCGTGCTGCGGCGCAAGGGCGGCGACTACAAGATGCTCTCGCTCATGCCCTCCGACCTCTCGACGAACTGAGGTCGCGCGGTTTTCTTTGTCGCTCCGGCTGTGCCCTCTGGGCAGCCCGGTTATGCGGCCCGGGCCTCGGCCGCCTTCACCAGGTCCCGCAGCGCCCCGTGCAGGCCCGCCGCCAGGGTCTCCGGGTCGTCCACCGAGCCCGCCACCGACAGGATCGAGAACGCCAGGTGCTCGCCCTCGTCGATGAGGACGAACACCACGCCCAGGCGGTTGCTGGGCGGCCCGGTGACGTAGAACTCGTCCACCACGGCCGGGCCGAGGCACCAGGCCTGCGTGGGGCCCCGCAGGTTGGAGACGGTTACGTTGCAGCCCACCTTCTCGGGCCGCCGGGCGAGCTTGATCTGCTGCTGGCGCACGGCCGTGATGGACATCCACGCCGGGAAGTACTCCAGCCACTCCTGCAGCAGGCTCCGGCCGAAGAGGGCCAACTGGGTCTTGGCTTCGGCGGTCACCGACGCCACACACTCCAGGCGCTGCCACGGGTCGGCGATCTCGGTGCCCGTGGTCGTCGCCAGGATCGCCCACTGGTTGCCCGAGGTGCGCGGTCCGGCGCCCGGGAGGTCGATGCCCACGGGGACGCCGGCGACCAGCGGGCGCGAGGGGAGGTCGCCTTTCGCCTCCAGGTACGACCGGAGCGCGCCGCCGCACAGGGCGATGGCCACGTCGTTCACCGTCACCCCGGCGGTTTCCTTCACCAGGCGGATGTCGGGGAGCGGGAGCGTGGTCCGGGCCAGGTGCCGGCCGGGGCCCGAGCCGGCGTTCACCGAGCTCACCGGGGAGTCGGCCACCGGCGCCGGCACCGGGACCATCGATGCCCGCTTCCGGGCGTTCACCGCCCGGGCCCCCCGCACCGACCGGGCCAGCAGGCCGGGCAGGCGGATGAGCCCCATCAGGTTGTGGGCGAACGCCCCGGCGACCAGCCGCACGGCTCCAGGCTCCCGGTCGGCCGGCTCGAGTGCCCCTCCGGGCGCCGGCTCTCCCGAGCACACCAGGCCGAACGCCGCCAGCAGGGCGGCGCCGTCCATCAGGCAGTGGTGCATCTGGACCGCCAGCGCCTGGCGGCCGTCCTCCAGGCCCTCGATCAGGGTCACCTGCCAGAGCGGCTTGCTCCGGTCGAGGCAGGTCTCGGCCAGGCTGGCCACGCACGCGTCGAGCTCCTCGGGGTCGCCGGGCGGCAGCAGGGTGATGGTGACCAGGTGCCGGTCGATGTCGAACTCCGGGTCGACGTACACCACCGGGTGGTGGAGGCCGAGCGGTACGTTCTTCAGCCGCCAACGCAGGCAGGGCACCGCCGGCAGGGCGGCGAGCAGGTGGCGGCGGATGTCGTCGAGCGTGACCGGCGGGGAATCGGCGGCTTCCGGCTGCAGGAGCAGCAGGCTCACCGAGTGCATCGGTTGGCTCGGCAGCTCCAGGTACAGGAATCCGGCGTCGGCGCCGCTCAGGCGGTGCATGGGGCGGTCTAGACCTCCTGGAGGGGCAGCCCAGCGGTGGTGAGGAAGCGGGGGGCGGCGGCCCGGTGCTCGGCGAACCAGTGCGTCACGGCTGCCCGGACGGTGGGCACGAGCGGGGTGGGCACGACAGCCAGGGCGGTGCGTGAGGAGGTGGTCCGGGCCCCGTAGGCGCCCGCCCCGACGGCGATCGGCACGATGTCGTCGGCTGCTACCGGCTCCCGATCCGCCCGCGACGCCCGGTGGGCAGCCGAGAGGAGCGCGCCCAGCCGGGGACCCACCGATACGCCGGGCGGGCCGCTCAACAGGGCGAAACCCTCCGGGGCCAGGGAGCTCTCGTCGGTGCCCGGTTCCCAGGTTGCGGGCGGCGGGGTACCGGGTCCCGACCGCAGCGAGATGACGACCAGGCGCAGCCGGGAAGCACGGGGATCGAACGGAACCTCCTGCAGGCCTTCCGCCGGCGAAACCGACCCCAGACCGGACCCTAGCCCGGACCCCAGCCCGGACCCCACCAGCGCCACCGTGCCCGGGGTGCCGAGCAGGCTGGCGGGGCACAGGGCCACGTCCGGGCCCACCCCGCCGCCGTCGGGGTCGACGGAGGCAAGAGAGGCGAGGGCGGCGAGGACGTCGGCGGGCGGGAGTGCCGCCCCCGACACCCCGACCAGGGCCTGGGCCACCGCGCACGCCAGCGCCGGGCGCACCGCGGGGCCCACGCCGTCGGGCAGGTTGCCGTAGGTCAGCAGGTCCGCCCCGGCGCAGCACCCGGCCCGGCGCAATGCCCGGGATACCTGCAGCACCAGGCGGGCGGTCCCGGGCAACTCGCGCTGCTCCAGGTCGGGCTCGTCGAGGGAGAAGTGCACGGGCTCCTCGGGGGACTCCAGCAGGAACATCCGGATGGCCCCGTCCTCCCGCACCCGGCCGGCGACCATGGCCCGCCACCGGGTGGGCAGCGCCAGGCTCGGCCCCCGCACCCCGCCGCCCAGGATGGTCAGCGGGGCGGGCGCATTCCAGATGGCTGCTGGGTCGGCCCCGAAGGCCCGGTTGAAGAACAGGCCCACCAGCCGCTCGTGCAGGTCGAGCTGGTCGTCGTGGGCGGCACCCAGGGCGCCCCCGGTCTCGGGCGCGGTCGCGATGGTCACGCCGGCACCCCGGCCCGCTCCAACGGCTTGCGGGCAATCACCCGGTAGGCGTTCGAGTGCCGGGTGTGGCGGATGCCCAGGAGGCAGTCGGCGGTGACCGCGACGGCCATCAGGGGCACGGCCACCGCCAGAGCCACCGCCCGCACGAGCTGGCGGCCAGCCCCCGGCGCCCGGCGCGCCCAGGGGGTGTCGGGGTCCCGGGTCAGTGGGTGCAGGAGGAGGTAGGCCGCCGAGGTGACGTCAAACTTGACCCGGCCCACGTCGCGCTGCTCGCCCACCACCTCCAGCCCCCCTTCGGTGAGCGCCCGCTTGAGGTTCTCGACCGGGATCAGGTGCTGATGCTGGGGCTGCAGCCATGGCAGCCAGTAGCGCTTGAACAGGCCACCGGCGGGCCATTCCGGGTCCGGCACCTCGATCAGCAGGTGGCCCCCGGGGCGCAGCACGGCGCTGGCGGCCTCCAGCTCGGCGAACGGCTCCCGGGTGTGCTCCAGGTAGTGCGACATGCTCACGACGTCGTACCGGCCGGCCAGCTCGCCGGCAAGATCCGGGAACATCCCACGGAACCCATGGTCCACCCAGCCCCGGCGGGCGGCCTCGTCGATGCCGTCGGTCATGTCCAGCCCGTCGAAGGCCACGTGCGGCCAGGCGTCCCGGGCGACGGTGCAGAAGTGCCCGTGCCCGGTCCCGACGTCGAGCCAGTTGCTGGGGGCGGGGATGTAGGCCCGCAGGGTCTCGGCCCGTTCCCGGTAGGTCCGGGTCTGGGCGCCGAAGGCTCCCTCGAGCTGGTTGGCGCCCGCGCCGTCGTAGAAGTCCCGGTAGTAGAAGTCGAGCCCGTCGATGGTGAGCCGGGGGTTCTGGAAGACATGCCCGCACGCCCGGCACTTGTCGAGGACGAAGCGCCCTGGTTTGCCCTGGTGCAGGTCCGGGGTCGAGACCTCCTGGGCGAGGTCGGCCGAGCCGCACCACGGGCAGTCCGCCCGCCGGGGCTCGAAGTAGTGGTCCACCCCGGATGCGATGTCGGCGGCGTAGGCGGGCCGGGCCTGCTCGATGCGGGCCCGCTTCTGTGCCCGCTCGGCCTCGGCCACCGTCCCGAGCGGGCCGAAGGCGGCCCGCAGCCACTGGGCGGGGTCCCACACCAGGCGGCCGAGCGCCGCGGTGTGGAGGTCCCGGGGGCGCAGGCCGCTGCCGGCGAAGATCAGGTAGGGCTGGACGCTGAACAGGACGAGGGCGGCGATCCCCCACCCGGGGTTCGCCACCACGCCGACCGCCAGCGCGATGTAGGCGAGGAGGGGGGCGGCCAGGGCCGCGGGCACCGGGATCGCCGAGGCGTGCAGCCGGGCCCGCCGCCCGCCCGGGTCGCCCGCGCGCAGGCCCGGGACGGTCACCAGAGCGGTAGACGCCGGGGCGCACTTCTTGAGTTCGACGACGTCGGCCAGGAGCGCCTCGGGGGCTGCTGCGTCGGCCCGTTTGACCGCCGCCCGGCGCAGCACCTCCGGGCTGACCAGCACCGCCTGGCCGGCGCTCCGGCCCGGGGCCAGGCGCTCCGTGCTGTAGGTCGCCGGGTCCACGTTGCGCAGCAGGCTGAGCGCGGCGTCCGCCGGCAGATCGCGGGGGATGAGGTCGACCACATCGAGGTGCTCCCGGGCGGCGTAGGCGGCGACCACCCGCCGGAGGCCGGGGTCCACAGCCACTCCCTGGGCGACCAGGAACTCGGGCTGTTCCCCGGCGTCGCCTTCCGGTGCCGCCTGCAGGGGGGGCAGCCCCCGGGCGCGCCCGCGGAGCCGCAGGCCGTTCAGGAGGATCCCGAGCACCATCAGGGGGGCAATCCACGCCCAGGGGTCGGCGATCGGGAAGCCGAGGGCGCTCATGCCAGCTTCTCCAGCCGGTCGGCGGCCGCCCGGGCGCCGCCGGCCAGGGCGAAGGATGCCGCCAGCCGGGCGGCGGCCTCCCGGAAGGAGCTGTCATCGAGCACGGCATCGACCGCGGTCCCCAGCTGCTCGGCTCGGGCCCGGCGGAAGCTCACCCGGAGCCCGGCGCCGTTGGCCACCACGCGGTCGGCGATCAAGGGCTGGTCGTCGCGGATCGGGGCCACCACCACGGGCCGCCCGGCGGCGAGTGCCTCGGCCACGGTGTTGTAGCCGCCGTGGCACACGACGGCGTCGATCTCGGTGAGGAGCGCCAGCTGGGGGATCCGCCCGCACACCAGCACGTTGGCCGGCAGGCCCTCGGGCCGCGCCGACGGCGGAGCCGACAAGACGAACTGCACACCCGGCCGGGCGGCGGCGACGTGCGCCACGACCCCGAAGAAGCGCGCACCTGCATCCCCGTTCTGGGTGCCCAGGGTGACCAGCACCCGGGGGCGGCCATCGAGCCACTCCCAGGCGAAGCCCGCATCGGATGGGCGCGGGCCGATCGCCGGGCCGACAAAGGCCGGGGTGCAGGCCACCTCCACCGGCCCGGCCAGCTCCTGGGTGGCGTAGACCAGGACCAGGGCATCGGAGAAGCGCAGGTCGCTGCGCCGCGCGTCGGCGCCCGTCAGGCCGTGGCGCTCGGCGAACGCAATCACCAGGTCGCGCACCCAGTCTTCGACTTTGGGCATGCCGGCGTATGGGCGGGTCAGCTCGGAGAAGGTCGTTGCCGACGTGGCCCACGCCATCCCCCGCCGGCGGGCCACCACGGCGCCGGCGAGGGCCTGCTGGTCGGCCACCAGGACATCGGGCTGGAAGGACGACACCGCGGCCTCCACGCCGCCCACCATGGCGTCGCCCACCGGGAGCAGGACCTCCTCCCACAGCGCCTTGAGGGCGGCCCAGCCCTGCAGGCCTCGCCAGCGGGCATGCATCTGGTCCAGGTGCGCCGCCGGCATGCTCTCCCCGGCCGCGAACAGGTCGCACCCGGCGGGCAGGAGCGCGCCCACCACCCCGGGATGGCCGACCCACGCGACGGCGTGCCCGCGCCCGGCCAGCTCCTGGCCCACGGCAATCGTCGGGTTGACGTGGCCCGCCAACGGGGGGACGGCGAAGAGGAAGCGACTCATCCCGCCCTCATCCTGCGCGCTCGATCTCGTCGGCCCGGGGCTCCCGGGGCCGCTCCAGCCAGGGAACCAGGAGGTCCAGAACCTGGCGGCAGGCGTCGCGCAGCACCGCGTGGCCCAGACCGCCGAACACGTTGATCTCGCAGGCGGGGGCGTGCATGGCCAGTGCCCGGACCGAGGAGGCCAAGTCGGTGTGCTCGCCGTACACGACCAGGGTCGGGCAGACGAGGTGGCTGAGCTCCTCCTCGGTGAAGGGCGGGGCCGCGGCGACGTCCTCGATGAGGGTGGTGGCGTTCAGGAAGTCGTTGGTCGCCTGGAACGTGCGCATGCGCCGGCGGGCAGCGCCCGGGAGGTCCCCGGGGACCGAGACCTGCTCGAAGCTGAGGGCGGTGGCGGTGAGGGTATCGGCGACGTCGTCCACCCAGCTCCCGCCGTCCTCCGACCCGGCGATGTGGGGTTCGATCAGCACGAGGCTGGCCACCCGCTCGGGGTGCTGGAGCCCGGTGCGCAGCGCGATCGAGGCGCCGAAGCTGTGCCCCACCACGTGCACCGGGCGGTCGACCCCCAGCGTGTCCAGGAGGCCGACCAGGTCGGCGACCGAGTCGTCCATCGTGTAGCCGTCGGGTGTGCGCTCCGAACGGCCGTGGCCCCGCAGGTCGTACAGGAGAACCTCGCAGCCGGCCGCGGCCACCGGGTTGGCCAAGCTGTAGTACAGGCTGGACATGTTGTCGACGAACAATCCGTGGATGAACACGACGAAGGGCGGTTGGGGCCCGCGGTGGACGGGGCCGCACACCGCCCCCCCCGGCCCCACCGGGCCCAGCCCGGGTGCCGGCGTGCCGCCCAACCGCTGCACGTGCAGCCGGACGCCGTTGGCGACCACCTCAGCCAACGGACGTGCCTTGCGTGACCGGGCGGGCGAGGGAGGCCGTGATGTGGTCGGCGAGCTGGCCGACGGTGAGGGCCAGGATCTCGTCGATGGTCAGCCCGGCGAGGAAGGTGGTGAAGTCCACCCGACCGGAGTACCGGTTGGTGAGCTGCTCGGCCAGGGCAACGAACTCGATGCTCTCCAGGCCGAGGTCCCCACCGAAGCTCGTAGCGGGGGTGACCTCGACGTCGATCAGGAACTCGTCGCCGATGACCTCGACGAGGGCGTCGACGACTGCGCCGACGGCGGTGTCGGAATCCAGCGGGGACGGGGTGCTCATGGGTGCCTCCTGACGGTGCGTGCCTCGAAACGATCGGTACTGGGGGTGAGGGGCTGACCGGCGGCGACGGTCCACGCCACCAGGTGGGTCGGGCTGTCGGCCGAGGCGGGGGCCACGAGCGACGTGTGGACCCGGTAGGGTGGCGTCCCGGCGACGGTGACGAACAGGTCGCTCCCGTCCGCGCCCGTGACGACGAAGTCCTTGGGGCGGCCCTGGAGGCCCGTCCCGCGTGCCTTGGACACGGCCTCCTTGGCGGTCCAGGCCCGGGTCATCCAGATGAGCCGCTCGGACGCGACCCCCGCCGAGAGGTGCTCGATCAGCAGCAACTCCGACGCCGTCAGGGCGGCCGGCTCGACGGTGGCGGCCTGGGTCTCGGTGAACACCGCCTCGAGGTCGATCCCGGGGAGGGTCAGGCCAGCCGGGCGCACGATCGCGGCGGCGGAGTGCGCCGTGTGGGCCAGGGAGACCGCCAGCTCCGAGCCGGGGTCGCCGGTCAGGCAGCGCAGCAGGGGGCGACCGTCCGGGTCGTTACTCACCACGATCTGGCCGGGGAACAACTCGCCGTGGCCGTGCTCCCACAGCCAGATCCGGGCGGCGTCCTTGGCGGCGATGCGGCCGAGGAGCCAGGGCCCCCGGGCGCGGGGGCCGAGGGCCTCGAAGGCGGCCCGCTCGGCGGCGGTCAGGTACCGGCGCATCACGTAGTCCCGGGAACCGCCGTCCGGCCACCGCTCGTGGACCAGGCACCACGACCCGGGCTGCGCCTGCCCGATGGTGTTGGCCGCGGGCCGCGTGTGCACCGCCGGCCAGGTCCGGTGGTCGGTGGCAAAGCGCCGGCAGGTCCAGCCCTCGACGCGGCCCCAGACCGTCCCATCGGCGTGCAGCACGTCGAAGTCCACCCGCAGGGTGCTGGCACTGAACGAGCGGACCCGGACCGAGCAGTGCAGCCGCTGGCCGGGCTGCGGGGGCTGCCCGAAGTACCGGACGGCGTCGATCCCGGTCGGGAAGGCCAGCCGGTCGGTGGTCGCCCACGCCTGCGCCCAGTGCCCGGCGAGCTGCCCGGCGGCGTCCAGCAGGGCCCCGGGCGCCGGGAGGGTGACGAGCGTCCCCTCGATGCCGTCGTCGCCAAAGCGGGTGATGGCCGAGACGCCCTGGTAGCCGGGGCCGTGGAACATCCAGCCGTCGGCGTAGAGGGTGGCCGCCGTGGCCGCCGGCGGGCGTTCGCCCTGGATCTGGCCGTCCCGGGGGGTGGGCGGTGGCGGATAGGCGGGGGCGAGCTCCACGGTGCCCTCGGCGTAGCCCACCAGCGTGACCCGCACCCGGCCCCCCGCCCCGCCGGACTCAACCCCGGACTCAACTCCGGACTCAACCCCGGAGTCGAGGACGGCAACCTCCACCGGCACGCTGACCGGAGGCGCCACCGCCAGCCACTTGAGGGCTCGCACCGAGGACAGGCCGGTCACCTGGAAGCCGGGCAGGTGGGCAGCCGCCTCCTGGGCCATCACCTCGAGGAGGGTGGTGACCGGCACCACCGGGAACCGGTCGGTGTCGTCCGGCCATGCCGGCGGCTGGGGGAAGAGGCAGTGGTCGCGCAGCTCGGGCATGGACTGCAAGGAGAACCGCCGCTCCCGGCGGGCGACCGCCACCGGTGCACCGCCTGCTGTGGGTTCGGGTACGGGGAGCGGCACCGGGGCGGCGGTGGCCCGGTGCCACGCCTCGACCACGTCCCGGGCGGCCGCCGCCGCTTCCGCCATGGCGCTCTCGAAGGCGGACAGCACCGGGTGTGCCGCCACCGGGGGGGCACCGTGCCCTGCCGCGGGTTGGGCTGCCGGTTGGATGCCCGGTTGGGTGGCCACCGGGTCCAGGCGCAGCACCCGCTCGGGAACCAGGCCCCCGACCCCGGGCGCCTGCTCCACCCACAGGGCTGCGGCCACCCGGGCCAGCTGCTCGAGGCCCGCCCGGCCCGGCGCCTGGGCGGCGACGGCCAGGTGCTCCCGGCGCCCCAGCGTGTCCTCGACGAAGCCCACCAGGCTCCCGGCGCCCACCTGCACGAAGGCCCGCACGCCGTCGGCGTACAGCCGCTCGACCAGCTCCCGGAAACGGACCGGCTCCAGCAGGTGGCGGACGACGAGGTCCCGGAGCGCGTCCGGGTCTGCCGGGTAGGGGGCCACTGCGGTGGCCGACCACACCGGGACCGAGGGCGGGCGGGGGCGGAGGGCGGCGAAGGCGGCCCGCCCCGCCTCCAGGCACTCGGCCAGCAGCGGGGTGTGGAAGCCCGACCGGAAGGGCATCGGCTGCCCCAGGATCCCCACCCGGCGCAGGGCCTCCAGCGCGCCCGACATCGCCATCGGGTCGCCGCACAGCACCGACTGGTGGGGGCAGTTGTCGTGCGAGACGAACACACCCTCCAGGCCGGTGATGGCCGCCGCCGCGCGCTCCGCGCTGCAGCCCAGAGCGGCGTAGCAGACGTCCGGGAACGCCGCATCGCCCCGCCGGACCGGGGCGAAGAAGGCGTCGATGGCCTCGAAGTCGCACATCCCGGAGACGAGCATGGCCGTCCACTCGCCCAGGCTGTGGCCCGCAAGCGCGTCCGCGTGGATGCCCAGCTCGCCCAGCACGCCCGCCAGCAACTGGTTGACGGCCACGATGTCGACCGCCTGGCCGATGATGCCCGGGCTCCCGGGGAGGTCGGCCTGGCTGGCGGGGAGCGGGAGGCCGAAATGGGCGGCGACGTCATCGACCGGGGGGATCGGGTCAGGCTCGAATCCCGGGAAGAGGAAGGCCACACGTCCTGTTCCCGCGGACAGCATCGGCTGGGGCGTGAACCACACGTCATTGCGGCCCCGCCACGGGCTGCCCCGCCCGATCACCTTGCGGGCCAGCGCGAGGCGCTCCGGAGTGGGGCCGACCACCGCGAGCCGGCAGGGCCCGGCCGCATCACCTGGGCGCCCGGCGAGCGCGTCGTCCAGCCTGCTGGCCATCTCCGGGGCCGACGGGGCCGAGACCAGGAGGACCTCCGGGAGGCGGTCAGGCACCGGCGCCACGACCTTCCGGCTGCGCCGGCGGGCGGGTGAAGGCGAACGGATCCTCCGCGTCACCCAGGTAGAGCACCTGGCAGTGCTGCGGGTCTCCCCAGGCCAGCTCGCTGAGCAGCGCGGTCGCCCCGTCCTCGGCGGAGATCGTGGCGATCCCCCGGCGGGCATACTCCCGCTCCAGCTCCGGGGTCACCATGCCGCCGGCGAGGGCTGCCCAGGGGCCCCAGTCCAGGGCCACCACCCGGTGCGCCACCCGGTCCTCGGCGGCCCCCGACCACATGCGGGCCAGGGTGTCCAGGGCGTCGTTGGCGGCGGCGTAGTCCGCCTGCCCGGGATTGCCGAAGACCCCCGAGACGCTGCCGAAGAGCGCGAAGAAGCCGATGGGCGGCTGGCCGGCCAGCGCGGCCAGGAGGGCCCGGGCGCCGTCGACCTTCGTGGCGAAAACCCGGGCGAAGCTCTCCGGGGTCTTGTCTGCCAGCAGGCGGTCCTCCAGCACCCCGGCGCCATGGATAATCCCATCCAGCCTGCCCCAGCGCGCCCGAATGTCGTCTACGACGCGTCGCACGGCACGGGGATCGGTGACATCGGCCGCGTGATACCGGACCGAGGTGGCGGACGAACCCACGCGCTCCAGCGTGGCCCGTAGGTCCCGCGCCGCCAGGATGCCCCGCAGCGCCGCCTCGATCTCGGCGGGCGCCGTCAGGCCGGCCCGCGCCAGCGCGCCGCGCAGGGCGGTGGCGCCGGCGGCACCCGCCGTGTGGGGCGGTTCCGGGGCGTCAGGGACCGGGGTGCGGCCCAGGAGCTCGATGCGGCAGTGGGTGGCGCCGGCGAGGGCGGCGGCGCACGCCGCGGTGATGCCCCGGCCGCCGCCGGTGATCAGCACCACGGAGTCCGCGGTCAGCCCCAGGGCCTCAGCGGCCGCCTGCAAGGTGGTGGGGGAGGCCTCACCACTCGGCCGGGCGAAGTCCGCCGCGACCACCCTCAGGTCCGATCGGGTCCCGTTCATGTAGCCCACGACCGGTCCGGTGTGGGCGCGGGGCGAGCCCAGCCCGGCCAGCAGGTGCTGGGCGATGCGCTCCGGCGGGTCCGCCGGGTCGATGTCGACCGCCCGCACGTCGGCGTCCGGGTACTCCCGGGCGATGGTGCGGGCCAGCCCGCGCACCCCGAGACCCGGGGTGGGGTCGGTGGCCCCGGTGCCATCCCACGCCGCCCCGAAGCGACCGGCCGTGCCCGTGGCGAGCACGAGGATGCGCGCCCCGCCGACCACGGCGGCCCGGATGGGGCCGAAGGCCTGGGGGAGGACCGGAGGCGCACCCGGGCGCAGGGCCTCCAGCGAGACGAGCCCGTCGACGCCGGCGCAGGCGGCCTCGCTGGCCTCCTCGACCAGCACCGCGTGCGCGCCCCGCGCAACCAGGGCCGCACGGGTGGCCTCGCCGGCGGCGGTGCCCCCGTCGACCACCACGAAGCGCAGCCCGGTGACGTCGACGCTCGCCGGCCCGGTGGCAGGTTCGTCCCGGGTGGCGTTGACCTCGATCAGGTAGCGCCGGGGGCGGCCCTGCGGACCGGCGGCCGCCTCCGTGCCCGATGCGGGGCTTGGAGTGGTCCCGGGTGCGGCCTGTGCCGGCGCGTGGGCCAGGATCCAGCTGGTCATGGCGGCGATGGTCTTCAAGCGGGACAGGCCCTCGATCAGCGCTTCGATGCTCAGCGCCCCGCCTGGGGGCAGCTGCCCGCCCAGTTCCATCACGATCTCGGTGCGCTTGATGGAGTCGATCGACAGGTCGGCCTCCAGGTCGAGCTGGGCGCCGAGCATCTCGGCCGGGTACCCGGTGCGCCGGGCGACGATGGCCAGGATGGCGCCGGTGATGGCCTCCTCGGACCAGGCGGCGCCCGGCTCGCGTGGGGCGGGTTCCGGTTCCGGCCCGCGGGCGGGCTGGCGGGCGGGCGGGGCGGGCTCAGGCGCTGCGGCGAGCGGCGCAGCCGTGAGCTCGGCCGCGCTGGCGCCGGCTGCTGGTGCGGGGGTGCCGCCGAGGTAGGCCAGCATCACGTCCCGCTGCGCTGCCACCACTTCCCGGGTGAAACGCAGGTACTCGAGAACCGCGGCGTCGCGGTCGCCCGCCCCTCCCGTGCCGCCCGTCCCGCGGGCGGCATGAGCCCGCGGCGGCAGGGAGAGGGTGGGAGGCGCGAACGGTGCTGCGGCGGGGGGCGCCGTCGGCGGCGCGACGTCCACGGGCGCCCGCATCCCGCCGGGGACGGGCTCGCCCGCTGCCGTGCGCACCATGTGCCCGTCCACCGTCCACTGCGGGCGCTTGGGCACCGCGTCCACGCTGGCAGGCTGGATGTCCCGCCCGGCGTAGAGCGGCCGCGTGTCCACCGGGACGCCGGCGGCGGCCAGCTCGGCCAGAGCCAGCAGCAGCCGGCGGAGACCCGGCTCGCCCGGGATGTCGATGGCCACCGCCGTGTGGGGGCGGCCGGCGAGGATGCTGCCCACCAGGCCGGTCAGAACCCGTCCGGGCCCGCACTCCACGAACACCCGGGCGCCGGCGGCGTACATCGCCTCGATCTCATCGACGAAGCGCACCGGCTCGGCCACCTGCCGGGCGAGGAGGGCCCGGATGGCGTCCGGGTCGGCGCTGTGGGGCTGGGCGGTGGTGTTGGACCACACCGGGATCCGGGGCTCGGCCATCGGCAGCTGGGCCAGCTTGGCGGCGAAGGCGGGGGCTGCCCCGGCGACCACGGGGCTGTGGAAGGCGCACGCCACCGGGATCGGCCGCCCGGCGATGCCCGCACTCTCGAGTGCGGCGAGCGCGGCGGTGACCGCCGGCGTCGGGCCCGAGATGACCACCTGTTCGGGGGCGTTGTCGTTGGCGATCACCACCCCGGCGCTGGTCGGGGCGTGGGCGGAAACGTCGGCGAGGACGGCCTCCACCGTGGCCCGGTTCGCCTTGATGGCCGCCATCGTGCCGGGGTCGTCGCCCGCGGCCTCCAGGATGGCCGCCGCCCGGGCGGCCCCCAGGGGCAGGAGATCCTCTGGCCGGATGGCCCCGGCGGCGGCGAGGCCCACCAGCTCGCCGTAGCTGTGGCCGGCCGCCATGGCCGGCTCCACCCCGAGGCCGGTGAGCAGCTCCCAGACCGCCGAGCCCCCGATCCCCATGACCGGCTGTGCCACGGCGGTGTCGGTGACCGCCGCCCGCTGCGCCGCCTTGCCCGCCGGGGTGAATGCCGCCGGGGGGAAGAGCAGCTCGGCGTAGGGTGCGGCATCGCCGCGGAGGAGGTGGCCCAGGCGGGGGAAGGCGACGAAGAGGTCGGCCAGCATCCCCGGGCGCTGGCTGCCCTGGCCCGGGAACAGGAAGGCGACGCTGCCCCCTGCGGGGGCGCCGGGAGCGGCCCCGGCGCCGGGAGCGGCGCCGGCGAACAGGCCGGCGCCCCGGTCCGTGGCCAGGTCGCCCTGGCTCAGCCGCTGGGCGGCGGAGGCGAGCTTGCCGGCCAGGTCGTCCAGGCTCTCCGCCACAAGGGCCAGGCGGACCGGTGCCCCCGGTTCGGCGGCCGTCGTGGCGGCCAGGTCACGCAGGCTCCACGGCCGGCCGGCGCCATCGTTGGCCGCGGCGAGGGCGGCGAGCCGGCCCAGTTCCCCGGCGGTCTCGGCGGGCGTGCCACCCCGGAAGCAGAACAGCTCGGCGGGCCACTCGTGCAAGCCGTGCGCCGGGACGTCGGCGCCCCCGTAGCCCTGGAGCACGGCGTGGAAGTTGGTGCCGCCGAAGCCGAAGGCGCTGACGCCGGCGAGGCGCGCGGCGGGTTCCGCCACCCACGGCCGGGCTTCCTGGTCGAAGGCGAAGGGGCTGGTGGTGGCGTCCCATCCCGGGTTCGGCTCGGCGATCCGCCCGGTGGGCGGCCGCACGCCGGTGTGGAGCGCCTGGGCCACCTTCACGATCCCCGAGAGGCCGGCGGCGCACTTGGTGTGGCCGATCTGCGACTTGACCGACCCCAGGCTGCACGCCCCGGGCCGGGCGCCGGCGGCATCGAAGACGGCGGTGAGCGAGGCCAGCTCGGTGCGGTCGCCCACCACCGTGCCCGTGCCGTGGGCCTCGACCAGGCCGACCGCGGCGGGCGAG
This sequence comes from Actinomycetota bacterium, assembly GCA_035765775.1. Lineage (NCBI taxonomy): Bacteria > Bacillati > Actinomycetota > Actinomycetota bacterium. The sequence goes on from DASTWV010000021.1 coordinate 84,000, forward strand.
ACCCCGGCGGCGGCGTATGCCCGCTCCAGCGCCCGCTTCTGGCCGTCCGCCCGGGGGGCCGTGAGGCCGAGGGATTTCCCGTCGCTGGAGCCGGCCACCCCCTGCACCAGGGCGTAGATCCGGTCGCCGTCGCGCTCGGCGTCCTCCCGCCGCTTCAGGACCACGCACACGATGCCCTCGCCCAGGGCGATGCCGTCAGCCGAGGCGTCGAAGGTGCGGCACCGTCCCGTGGGGGACAGGGCGTGGGCCGAGGCGAACATCAGGTAGTCGTAGATCCCGTTGTGCAGGTCGGCCCCGCCGCACAGCACCAGGTCGCTGCTGCCGTTCACCAGCTCCTTGCACGCCACGTCGAGGGCGGCGAGCGACGAGGCGCAGGCGGCGTCGACGGTGAAGTTCACCCCGCCCAGGTCCAGGCGGTTGGCGATGCGGCCGGCGATGACATTGCTGAGCACGCCCGCGAAGGAGTCCTCGGTCAGGCGGGGAAGGTGGGCGTCGAGCTCGGGCGGAAGGGACCCGAAATAGGAGGGGTACAGCGCCCGGAAGCCGTAGGCCCCCTGCAGCCCAGAGCCCCCGTCGGCGGCGAACACGCACGACGCCCGCTCACGGTCGAAGGGGCGGCGGTCGTAGCCGGCGTCGGCCAGGGCCCGGGCCGCCACCTCAAGAGCGAGCAACTGGACCGGCTCGATCGCCGCCAGGGAGGAGGGCGGGATGCCGAAGGCGAGGGCATCGAAGGGCACGGCCGGGATGAATCCCCCCCATTTGGAAGGTGTTGCCGATCCCGCGCTGTCCCTGTACGCCTCAGGGTTGTAGTATCGAGCCGGGTCCCACCGTCCGGGCGGGAGTTCCGTGACCGCGTCACGCCCGGCCACGATGTTGGCCCAGTAGCGGGCAAGCCCGCCTGCTTGTGGCAGGACGCAGGCCATCCCGCAGATCGCGATGTCGAGCGGCTCGGCCCGCGGGCCAGCCGTGCGCCTGTCCACTCCCACGGCCACCCCGGCACTAGAGAAAGGTTGAGCAGGCAAGCCCAACGTTGGTTGGGGAGCTGCCGGGTAGATCGTAGCGCGGGCCGCTTCGCGAAGAAATTCCGTACCTGCGGTGGTGATCTCGGCGTGCAGGGCGCCGAGGGTGGTGGTGCGGGCACGCAGGGTGGCGACTTGCCCGAGCATGAACATTCCCTCGTCCCGCTGGGTCTCCCCAGGCACGGACACCAGCTGGCCGCCTTCGCGGCGCACGCCCTTACTGGCGATCCGGAGCCGGCCGAGGTTGAGCTCCTCCAGCTCGGCCCACAGGTCCTGGGCGGAAGCGCCGCGGGCGGCGATGGCGTCCCGGGTCTGGGCGAAGGTGTCCACGTAGCGGGTGTGCCCGCACCGGGTGATGTGGCCGGGCGAGGTCTCGAGCAGCACCGTCCCGGTGCAGGACAGGGCGGCCTGCTGGAAACCGGGGAGGATGGCCCCGGCGGCGACCGCCTCCTCGGTGAACAGGTAGGCGGTGCCCAGGAGGACCCCGATCCGGGCACCAGCGGTCACCAGGGGAGCCGCGAGGGCGGCGACCATCGCCGCCGAGCGGGCGTCGTGGATGCCGCCCGCGAAGAGGATCTCCAGGGCGGGCGCCCCGGTGGGACCCGTGCGGTGGGCGGCGGCGAACTCGAGCAGCCGCCCGATCTGGGCCTCCCACAGCGGGAAGCTGGCGCGGGGGCCGATGTGCCCGCCGCACTCCGATCCTTCGAACACGAACCGGCGGGCGCCCGCCGCCAGGAAGGCGTCGAGCAGGCCCGGCGAAGGCGCGTGCAGGAAGGTGGCGATCCCGGCAGCCTCCAGCTCGGCGGCCTGCCCGGGACGCCCGCCGGCGATGAGTGCGAAGGGCGGGCGTGCCGCCCGGACCACCGCGAGCTGCTCGGCGCGCAGCTCGGCGGGGACGAAGCCGAGGATGCCCACGCCCCAGGGGCGATCGCCCAGTTCGCCTGCAGTGTGGGCGAGGAGTTCGGCGGCCTCCGGCCCCCGCATGAGCGCCAGGGCGAGGAAGGGCAGGCCCCCAGCCCCGGCCACTGCGGCGGCGAAGGCGGCCCGGTCGCTCACCCGGGTCATCGGCCCCTGGACCACGGGCAGGGACAGCCCGGGGTGGGCGGCTGCCAGGCCCTTGCCCGGCCCGAGGGGCTCGGCGTGGGCGGCTGCGGCGATGTCGTCGGCGATGGCGCTCCGGACGGCCTGCAGGACGCCGCCCACCGTCCGGTAGCGGTCGGCCAGCGGGCGGGCGAAGGCGGCGTCCTGGCCGGTTGGCAGCCAGCCGTCCCGGACGTCGACGCCCACCGCAGCGGCCATGATCGCCGGGCTGTCCGGCACCGGTCGCCCGGCGACCAGATCGGGCCGGGCCAATACCCGGTGCCCGGCGAGGACCGCAGTCTCGCTGCCGTCGATCGCCCGGAGCGCGGCGATGACCGCTCCCGGGAGGCGGCTGGCGGCCTCGGCGGTCAGGGCAAGCTGGCTGTCCAGCACCACGCCCCGGGCCCCGCCCGCCACGGCGCCGGCCGCGGTATGCAGCCCGACGCCGCCCGCCAGCCAGATAGGGCAGGCCAGGGTGGGTTCGGCCATGAGCTGCTGGAGGAGGATGAAGCTGGACACGTCGCCCACCCAGCCGCCCGCCTCGGACCCCTTGGCGATCAGCCCGGCCACGCCGGGGTGGGCCTGGGCGGCGAGGGCCTCGTCCCGGGAGACCACCTCGACCAGCAGGCGCCGGCCGGTGGCGCCCCAGTCCTCCAGGCGCCCGGCCTGGTCCGGTCCCGCCCCAAGGACCACGGTGGTGACCGCCTCTGGTAATTCGGCCGGTTGGACCGGGCAGCCGGTGGGTACCCGCACCCCGAATTGCCCATCGCTCAATCGTTGGACGCCGGCCAGCGCCGCGATTGCGTCGGGACGGTCACGGCCCAGATCGAGTACTCCGAGGGCTCCCGCCCGGAGGGCGGCGATAACGATCCCCGAATTGGGGGTTTCAAACGGGGTGATGGCGACAACGCGGTCGGAGATTTGGCACGAGGTCGAATGGGGCATCAATGCCTCACCATCATGCGCCGTGCGCGCGGCACTGGTGGTCTCGTGTGGGGCGGCCTGCCTGGGTCGCGGCATTCCCTCAACTCCCGTCGCTAACGCGAGACAAAATCGTTTATCGGTCGATTCAGCAGTTCCCTGAAGCCCGGGTTTTGCCGGTGCTGTACTGCGGTAGTGCACTGCGGTGCTGCGTCCATCCGGGGGTGGTACGACCGGGAGGTGAGTCCCGGGTAACGGCCGCCGGACAGCGGTTTGGCGTCCTCCGGCCGATCAGGCCGACTCTCAGCGGGGTTCGTCCAATGTGGCCGTTGCCCGGATCCACTATCGACCTGATTGGCGGATTCAACTGTGAGCATAAGGCCTCTCGCAAGAGGCAAATGAGCGAATTCACTCGGCGTTGGCGCAGGGTTCCAATTCTGTTCACGTTCGCGGGGGGCGCCGGAGGCCGTGCCAAGGTTTCGGCTGGGTTTCCCGGGAGGGGCTTCTCCCCCGAGCGGGGGGCGGTTCCTGTCCCCCCTCGGGGTACGGAAGCGTCGCTCTACGCTCTTAGGCTCCGGAATAGCCACACACTGGGCAGGGGGTGGCAGACGTCCCGGAACGCCCAACCATTAAGGAAGGCTAATACATTAGAGTCCGTTAATTGATTAGTGTTCATTCAGAATTGGCAAATACTTAAGCAACTCTGAGGGATGGAACAAGACAGTGTCGCCCCTCCGCCGTTCGGCTCGAGGGTTCCAACCCGCCACCACGTAGGCCACGCCCGCCTCAGCGGCGCACGCCCGGTCGTGGCCGGTGTCCCCGATGTAGATGGCGCCGCCCGGGTCGAGGCCCAGAGCGCGGAGCACCGGGGCCAGGCGTTTTGGCCCGGAGAAGTCCTCGCTGAAGAAGGCGGCGGAGGGGGACCAGCCCAGCCGGTCCAGTTCGGCCCGGGCGGAGCCGGCGTGCTTGTTCGAGCACACCGCCCAGCGGTGCAAGGCCCCCAGCAGTTCGTCGATCCCGGGGTAGGGGGCGGCGAGCGCCGGATCGTAGGCGGCGGCGTAGTCATCCAGGCTGATGCCCAGCCGCTGGCACTCCTCGCCGATGACATGGCCGAAGGTCACCGTCTCGGGCGGCACGCCCAACGCGGCGAAGGCAGCGACGAGTGCGCGGTCCGAATCGAGCAGGGTGCCGTCGAGGTCGAAGATCGGAACGAGCACGGATGGTGGTGTTTCAGTCACTTTGCGTGAGAGAGATAGGCCGCTGCCAGTGGGATGGTAGGGGTTTCGGGTCGCGCTGCGTTTCGTACTAATGACGGGGCCGGAGGTCCGAGAGGAGGGCAGCGAGGGGGCTCTCTTCAGGTGGCTCCGGCCCCCAACCCTCTCGCCTCGTCCTCCCGCGCATTGTCTCGCACGGGCGCCCGCTGCGCCAGCCGCCGCCCGGATCAGGACCGGAGGGGGCGACCTCAGCTTCGGACCGATCCCGCATTCTTCACTAGAGTGGTTGCCGGTGAGCACTCTGACGGGGGCGCCGGGGCGTTGAAGGTCCGGCTGTCCCTCCTGGCTGCGGTGGTGGTGCTGGCAGGCGGTGGGCTCATCGTCCCGGGGCCTGCGGGTGCGGCGACTCCTCCGGCCAAGGCGTCGGCCAAGGCGTCGGCCCCGGCTGGCGGGACCCTGTACCCCTCGGGCAACGTGGTGCTGGCCGGGCACGGCTGGGGGCACGGCCGGGGCATGGGCCAGTACGGCGCGCTGGGCTACGCCCTCAACCAGGGCTGGGCGGCCCCCCAGATCCTCTCCCACTTCTACGGCGGCACCCAGCAGGCCAACGATGGCAACCCCCAGATGTCGGTGCGCCTCACCGCCCTGGATGGGGCGCCGACCGCCGTCCTCCAGGAGAAGGCTGAGCTGACCACCAACGTCAATGGGGCCACGGGCTCGTTCTCCGCCCTTCGGGCAGTGCTGACCGGCCCCAACCAGTTCGAGGTCGACCAGGGACCGGGATGCACCGGGCCGTGGTCGCCGCTGGTCACCCAGACCGCCGGGCCGGTCATCTTGAGTTCGTCCGTGCCGACGCCCACCACCAGCACCGACCACACCAACCTCCTGCAGGTGTGCCAGCCGCAGGGCGGGACCCGTTGGTACCGGGGCCAGGTCGAGGCGGTGGACGGGGCGGGCCAGGGCAACACCGCCGACCAGCGCACCGTGAACCTGGTCACCACCGAGGACTACCTGCTGGGGGTGGTCACGTCGGAGTCGCCGGCGTCCTGGGGATCGCTGGGCGGCGGGCAGGGGATGCAGGAGCTGGAGGCGCAGGCGGTGGCCGCCCGCTCGTACGCCACCGCCCAGAACCGGTACGCCTACGCGAAGACCTGCGACACGACCGCGTGCCAGGTCTACGGCGGGCGGGCGGTGCAGGACGCCAACGGGTACCGGGATGTCGAGACCGCCAACGGGGTGGCCGCGGTCATGGCCACTGCCGGGCAGATCGTCACCCTGAACGGGAGGGCGGCCTCGGCGGAGTTCTCCTCCTCCTCGGGCGGCTACAGTGCCGGGGGCACGTTCCCGGCGGTCGTGGACGACGGCGACGCCGTGTCGCTCAACCCCAACCACAACTGGCGGGTCACGATGTCGGTCAACGCGGTGCAGGGGGCCTACCCGTCGGTCGGCGGCCTCACCGCCATCACGGTGACCCAGCGCAACGGGCTGGGTGACTTTGGTGGCCGGGTGACGCAGGTCCAGATCCAGGGCACGGCCGGCACCGCCACCGACACGGGCGACGGGTTCGCCGCCAAGCTCGGCCTGCGCTCCAACTGGTTCACGGTGGTCTACCCGGCCGGCTACTGGGTGGTGGGCGCTGACGGGGGGATCTTCTCCTTCGGCAACGCCGGCTTCTTCGGATCGACCGGCAGCATCAAGTTGACCCAGCCGGTGGTGGGGATGGCGGGAACGCCGGATAAGGGGGGCTACTGGCTTGTCGCCTCGGATGGTGGCATCTTTTCTTTTGGTGATGCACAGTTCCTAGGCTCGACTGGTGGTATGCGGCTGAACAAACCCGTCGTGGGCATGGCACCGCACGCCGTCCCCCCGCCCACGCCGACTGTGTCCCCGGCACCGTCGCCGACGCCCTCCCCCCCGGTGACCGCCTCGGCCACGCCCACCCGATCCCCCTCGCCCACCCCATCCCCGTCGCCCGCAACCTCACCCTCCCCGCCTCCCGCTGCGACCGGGCCGGCGTTCGCCACCGCCGGCGGGTACTGGCTGGTGGCCTCCGATGGCGGGATCTTCAGCTTCGGCGATGCCCCTTTCTACGGCTCCACGGGCTCAATCCGGCTCAACAAGCCCATCGTGGGCATGGCGGCCACGCCGGACGGGGGCGGGTACTGGCTGGTGGCCTCCGACGGCGGGATCTTCAGCTTCGGCGACGCCCGGTTCTACGGCTCGACCGGGTCGCTCCGCCTGAACCAACCCATCGTCGGCATGGCCGCCACCCCGGACGGGGGCGGGTACTGGCTGGTGGCCTCCGACGGCGGGATCTTCAGCTTCGGCGACGCCCAGTTCGCCGGGTCCACGGGCGGGATCAAGCTCAACCGGCCGGTGACCGGCATGGCGGCCACCCCCAGTGGCTCGGGCTACTGGCTGGTGGCCACCGATGGGGGCATCTTCAGCTTCGGCGACGCCGCCTTCTACGGCTCCGTCCCCGGTGCCGCCCCGACGTCGGCCACCACCAAGGTGGGGATGGCGTCCACCCAGGTGGGTTAGTGGAGGCCAGCTTCTGAACTTCAGCCGGCGCGACGTTCTCCGCCTGGGGGCCGTCGGCGCAGGGACGCTGGCAGCCGCGGGCGCCGTGGGGGCCGCGGTCCGACTCGGGCGCTGGGCGCCCCACCACGGGCCGGGCCGCCTGCCGGACGCCGGGTCCCCGCAGCTCCTGAGCGCGCCCGGCGTGTCCGTCATCCCCCGGGCGGGCTGGGGTGCCGACGAGTCGCTCCGGGCGCAGTCGCCCATCTTCGCTCCGGTCCGGCAACTGTTCGTCCACCACACGGTGACGGACAACGGCGCCCCGCCGATCCCCACCATCCAGCAGATCTACCACCAGCATCTGGGCGAGGGCTTCATCGATGTCGGCTACCACTTCCTCATCGATGACGGCGGCAATGTCTACGAGGGCCGCTGGTCGCGGGATTACCCGGCCGGTGCGACGCCCACCGGGCAGAACGCCGCCGGGATGGGCGTCGTGGGGGCGCACGTGGCGAACCACGATGTCGGCACCATGGGCATCGCCCTCCTGGGCACGTTCGTGACCGCGCTGCCCACCGGGTCGGCGCTCAACGCCCTGCTGGACGTGCTGGCCTGGCTGGCCGACCTCTTCGGCCTGGATCCGATGGGGACGTACGGCGGCGAGCCGGTGATCGCCGGGCACCGGGACGCCAACCAGACCGCCTGCCCGGGCGACCAGCTCTACGCCCAGCTGCCCGGGCTCCGCCAGGCGGTGGTCAACCGCATCGAGGCGAACGCCAGGAACGGGCAGCCGCTGCCGCCCTCGTGCTGCCTGCTGGTGCCGGGCGGCGTGTCGGCGGTCACCGCACCCACGGTGAGCGGGCAGGTGGGCCGCTCGGCGGTGGGGGTGGACGTCACCTTCGCCGGCGCCAGCGAGGTGACGGTGAGCGCGGTGCCCTCGGCCGGGGCGTGGTCGATCGGGCCCTCCAGCTACACGCTGGGGCTCGGCGGTCTGTCGCCGGGGACCTACACAGTGACCGCGGTTGCCCGGGATGCCACGGGCAAGGCCTCCCCACCGACCGCCGTCGCCTCGGGCTACCGGGTGGTGACCGGGCAGCTCCCGTCCGGGTACTGGGTGCTGGGCGACGACGGCGGGATCTTCGCCTACGGGGCTGCGCAGTTCTTCGGCTCCACCGGCGGCATGCACCTCAACGCCCCGGTGGTGGGCATGGCGGCCACCCCGGCGGGCGACGGCTACTGGCTGGTGGCCAGCGACGGCGGCATCTTCGCGTACGGGGCGGCAGGCTTCCACGGCTCGACCGGATCGCTCAAGCTCAACAAGCCGATCGTGGGCATCTCGACGTCACCCAGCGGGCAGGGGTACCGCCTGGTGGCGTCCGACGGCGGCATCTTCTCCTTCGGCGACGCCCAGTTCTACGGCTCCACCGGGTCGATCAAGCTCAACAAGCCCATCGTGGGCATGGCGGCGACGCCCCGCGGGGGCGGCTACTGGCTGGTGGCATCCGACGGCGGCATCTTCGCTTTCGGCGACGCCGGCTTCTACGGTTCGGCCGGCGGCCAGGCCCTGGCGAAGCCGGTGGTGGCCATCGAGCCGACGCCCTCGGGCAGGGGGTACTGGATCGTGGCGTCCGACGGGGCGGTCTTCGCCTACGGCGACGCCCCGTTCCACGGGTCCGCCCCCGGCGCCGGGATCCGGGACCTGGACATCGTGGACATGGTGGCCACCCCTACCGCCGCCGGGTACTACCTGATCGATCTGTCCGGCAACGTCCTGCCCTTCGGGGATGCCCCGGTGTACGGCAGCCCGCTGCTCGGGGCCTACGACATGACGGCGATGGGGATGATCGTCCGGGCCTGAGGCCTGAGGCCCGCCCCCGGGCCGGAGGCCGGCGGCCCCGGGAAGCTGTCCCGGGGGCATAGTTGGCGGAGTAGTACATCCCCTGGCTGTACCACGCCGCCAACATTGCCCGGCCCGATGCGCGCGAACGAGCCCGGCCCCCGGGGAGGTGGGGGACCGGGCTCGGTGCTACCGCGTTACTTACGCCGCCTGCTCGGCTGGGGCCTCCGCCGGCCCCTCGAGGGGAGCGGCGGCCGGTTCCAGCGCCACCGCCAGGACCTCGCCCACCTCGCTGGCGAGGTGGAAGGTCATCTGCTCCCTGACCGTGGCGGGCAGGTCGTCCAGGTCTGCCTCGTTGCGGGCGGGGAGGATGACCTCCTTCAGGCCCGCCCGGTGGGCGGCCAGCACCTTCTGCTTCACGCCGCCGATGGGCAGCACCCGGCCCTGCAGGGTGACCTCGCCGGTCATTCCGACCACCGACCGCACCGGGCGCCCGGTGAGCAGGCTGACCAGGGCGGTGGTCATCGTGACGCCCGCCGAGGGGCCGTCCTTGGGCACCGCCCCGGCGGGGACATGGACGTGGAAGGTCCGGTTGGCGAACGCCGCCGGCTCGACGCCGAGTGCCGGTGCGTGGCTGCGCACGTAGGAGAGGGCGATCTGGACCGACTCCTTCATCACGTCGCCCAGCTGTCCCGTGAGGGTGAGCCCGCCGCCGGCTGGTCCGTTGGCCTCCATGCTGGTCGCCTCGACGAACAGCACGTCGCCCCCGGCGCCGGTGACCGCGAGCCCGGTGGCCACGCCCGGCACCGCCGTGCGCTCGGCCGCCTCGAAGTGCACCTTGGCCTTGCCCAGGAACTCCCGCACCAGGGCCTCGTCCACCGTCACGGGCGGGGTCAGCGTGCCAGCGGCGACGCGGGTCGCCGCCTTGCGCAGCACCTTGCCCAGCTCCCGCTCCAGCGTCCGCACCCCGGCTTCCCGGGTGTGCTCGCCGATGATCTTGCGCAGTGCCCCGTCGGTCACGTCGAGCTCGCCCGGCTGCAGGCCGTTGCGCTCGATCTGGCGCCCGAGCAGGTGGTTGCGGGCGATCGCCAGCTTCTCCTCCTCGGTATAGCCATCGATGGGCACGAGCTCCATCCGGTCCAGCAGCGGGCCGGGGATGGTGTCCATCACGTTGGCGGTCGGGATGAAGACCACGTTGGACAGGTCGAGGTCCACCTCCAGGTAGTGGTCCCGGAACGAGTGGTTCTGCGCCGGGTCCAGCACCTCGAGCAGCGCCGAGGACGGGTCACCCCGCCAGTCGGAGCCCACCTTGTCGATCTCGTCCAGCATGATCACCGGGTTGTTGGTGCCGGCCTCCTTCAGCGCCCGGGCAATCCGGCCCGGGAGGGCACCGACGTAGGTCCGCCGGTGGCCCCGGATCTCGGCCTCGTCGTGGATGCCGCCCAGCGACACCCGGGCGAACTTGCGGCCCATGGCACGGGCCACCGACTCGCCCAGCGACGTCTTGCCGACCCCCGGGGGGCCGACCAGGGTGATGATCGCCCCGGAGCCGCGGCCGCCAGCGGGCGTGATGCCCCGCTCGTCGCGCAGCTTCTTCACAGCCAGGAACTCGATGATGCGGTCCTTGACGTCGTCCAGGCCGGTGTGGTCCTCGTCCAGGATCCGGCGGGCCTCGGTGACGTCGAAGGTGTCGTCGGACGACACCGACCATGGCAGCTCGACCATCCAGTCCAGGTAGGTGCGGATCCACCCGTACTCCGGGTTCTGCGGCCCCATGCGCTCCAGCCGATCGATCTCCTTCTCGGCCTCCTTGCGCACCGCCTCGGGCATGCCGGCCTCGGCGACCTTGGTCCGGTACTGGCTGGCCACGTCGTCGTCGCCCTCGCCCAGCTCCTTGCGGATGGCGTCCAACTGCATGCGCAGGAGGTGCTCGCGCTGTGCCTTGTCCAGGCCCTCGGTGACCGACGACCGGATCTTGTCCTTGAGCGTGCTGTCGGCCAGGACGTCGCGGCCCCAGGCGATCAGCTTCTCAAGCCGCTGCTCGAGGTCGACGGTCTCCAGGATCTCAACCTTCTGCTCGTGGCTGTAGTGGGGCGAGTAGCCGGAGGTGTCCGCGATCTGCTCGGGATCCGACATGCCCCGCACGAACCGGGCGGCATCGTTGTTTCCCGCTTGGTCCAGCAGGTTCTCGACGACCGCCTTGTACTCCTTGGTCAGCTCCCGGGCCCGCAGGCTGGGGGACTGGTCCTCCACTTCTTCGACCTGCACGTACAGCGCGCTGCCCTCGCCGGGCACGCCGGCGCCGATGATGCCCCGGGAGATGCCCCGGATGACCACGACCTCGCTGCCATTGGGCAGCCGGCCCGTGTCCTCGATCTTGGCGATGGTGCCCACCCGCGCGTAGCGACCATTGGTCCTCGGGACCACCAGCACCATGCTGGCTGCCTCCCCCTGCGCCGAGCGGGCGGCGTCGAATGCCTGCTGCGCCTCGCCGCTGTCCACCGCAAGGGTGACGGCCATGTGCGGAAGGATCACCGCTCGGTCCAGCGGGAGGATGGGCAGGGCTTTGGTGTCAACATCCATGTGTGATGCCTCCCCTCTCCTCGTGTTGCGTACGCAGAGGTAAACGCTGCCCGGCCCCGGGCATTCCCATTGGGCCCCGGATCGATAGGTGGCAACCTACTGAGGGGGGCCGGGGGACCCGGTCGGGGGGCCGGAACCAACCCGGCCCGTCAACGTTCAGGTGTGGGGGCCGCGTGCCGATACCCCACCTGGGGGAAGCACTGGCTGCGTCGGGTGAGGCCGAACGTGAGGGTCGTGAACGTACAACCGGGGAGAACGGCGCCCGCCCTGCGTTGGGGGCTCGGCGGTCTGCTTGGTGTTGCCCTGTGCATCCTCCTCGGGTCCGGGTCCGCCCCGGCGCCGATCGCCGGCCCGCCGCCCCGCCGAACCCGGCCCTCGACCGCCTCGCAGCTGGTCCACCGGGCGAAGAAACCGGCCGGCACGCTCGGCCGGACCTCCTCGCAGTCCTCGCAGCTCGCCGATGGCGCCCACACCGGCATGACCCAGGTCACCACGAACGTCATCGTGGGACACACCGAGCGCCACTACGTGGTCTTCACTCCCTCCAGCCCCGTCGCCCGCCGGGTGCCCGCCCTGGTGGTCCTCCACGGCCGGGACGTCTCGCTCGGTCTTGAGGAGGACCGGGACGGGCTGCTCCCGCTCGCCGACCAGGGCAAGGCTGTGGTCGTCTACCCGGAGGGCATCCGGCGCTCGTGGAACGCGGGCGCGTGCTGCGGGGCGGCGCAGCTGGCCGGGGTGGACGACGTGGCCTTCCTGAGCGAGGTCCTCCACCGCTTCGCCACCGACCCCCGCGTCAGCGGCGTCTACCTGGCCGGTTTCAGCAATGGCGGGCGGATGGCCTACCGGATGGTGTGTGCCGCCCCCTCGCTCGTCCGGGCGTTCGTGGTCGTCGATGCCGTCCCGGCCCTGGACTGCCCCCCGGGGCGGCCGGTCTCCCTCCTGCAGCTGGACGGCACCGTCGATCCGATCGTAGCCTATGACTCCTCAGTCGACCCCCACGTGACCAACGGCTTCGTCGAGCCCTCGGCCACGGACGCGGTGGCGGCGTGGGCCAAGCGGGACGGGTGCTCCGGCCAGGTGGCCAGCCACGCCCTGGGCGAGCTGCAGCTTGCGGTCTGGAGCCAGTGCTCGCCCGGCACGACGGTGCAGTTCGGTACCTACGAGGGCACCGGCCACGGCTGGCCGCAGGGCGGGCCGGACACGCCCTCGGGCGCGGACGTGCTGTGGACCTTCGTCACCAGCCCCGGGTCGCAGCCCGCCGTGGGCGCCGTGCCGCCCCGGGCTCTCCCGGTGGGCGCCTCCTCGGCGGCGCTCCCCGAGAGTAGCTCTTCGTCCTAGATACGTTGGTACCGTCTGGCCGGTTCATTCTGGGGAGTTCTTGATCCCGATCCGGGCCAAAAAACTCCCCAGTTCGGGTGGCCGCTCGTTGGTAATACGCGTGTGGAGAAGCCGCCCTGGGCGCCGCTCTACAGGTCGAAGGGGTTCTTGGGCACGAAGACGTGCACCTCCTGCGGCGCCACCAGGGCTGCCAGGCGCCGGGCGTACGAGGGGTCGCCCACAATGAAGCCAAAGTGCATCGGCACGATGAGCTGGGCACCGATCATCTTCACCGCCTCCACCGCCTCCTCCGGGCCCATCGTGTAGTGGCCGCCGATGGGGATGAAGGCCACATCGCAGCTGAGTGATTCCATCTCGGGGATGGGGTCGGTGTCGCCGGCGTGGTAGTAGCGGACTCCGTCGATGGTGAACACGTATCCCACCCACCCGTTGGACTGGGGGTGGAAGCCCAGGCGCTCCTCAGCGGTGTTGTAGGCGGGCACGGCGTCCACCGAGTAGCCCAGCACCTCGAAGGCGTCGCCCGGGGCCACGACATCGACCGCGCCCGGGATCTGGGCCGCCACGTCGGCGGTGGCGTAGATGGCGGTGGAGTCCGTGCGAATGCGGGCGATGTCGTCCGGGCTCAAGTGGTCCTGGTGGGCGTGGGTGATGAGGATGGCGTCCGCCGGCGGCGAACCCTCGGGGATGCCCAGGGGATCGATGTAGAGGTTCTTGTCCCGCTGAAACAGGAACGCGGACTGCTTGAACCACGTTATTCCCTCGATCATCGACTCGCTCCTTGTCTCGTCCCCGATCCGGTCCCCGATCGTGTCCCCCGACTGTTTGCCCAATCCGTTGCCCAGCACCGGGAGGCTACCCCATTCCCGGCGTACTCCTGAGCCGGCTCGTGGATGGGGCTGGCGCGATCACCCGTGCTATAGGCTTTCCTGGGGCTTTTGGGGAGGGGTGACAAGGCAGGCGCGCTCAAGAGTGCGGGGAAGGCCGGGGATGGCGAAGCAGGCAGAGGGCTGGCGGGTGCTGATCGTCGATGGCGACGACCTGCGCCGCCGGGACCTTGCCACCGACACCGAGAAGGTCCCCGAGGTCGCCGACATCGTGGTGGCGGCATCGGTCGAGGAGGCGCTGGAGGCCCTGCCGGCCGAGGCCCCCGACGTGTTGATCGTGGACCTCGACGTCGCCCCGCCGCCCGAGGTGGCGCAGCTGGGCAAGGCGGCCCGCAGTGCCGGGGCCAACGTGCTGCTGGTGATGGCCGGGCAGGATCCCTCGATCCTCGCCGCCGCCATGGAGTGGGCCTCCGGCTTCCTGCCCCGGACCCCCACCATCACCGTGATCGGGTACGCCATCCAGGTGGCCAGCACCGGTTCCTTTTATATGGAGTCCGATCACGCCCGGGGCATGGTGGAGGAGTTGGACGCCCTGCGGGAGGTCACCGACCGGGCGCTGGGCAGCGAGTCGCTCACCCCCCGGGAGAAGGAGGTGCTCCGCCTGCTCTCCGAAGGCCTGTCGGCGCGCCAGATGGCCCGCCAGCTCAAGCTCTCGGAGCGGACCGTCAACACCCACGTCGCCAACGTCTACCGCAAGCTGGCCGTCTCCAACCGCGTGCAGGCGGTGCGCCAGGCGATCCGGCTGGGGCTGGTCAACGAGTCGAGCTGAACGCCCTCCAGACTCACCCCCACGCACCGAGTCATCAACGATTGGAGGCCCGCCCATGAGCCTGTACCAGCACGTCCCCCACCCCCACACCACCCGGCGACGGGCTGATGGGCCCACCAAAGTGGCCGACCAGGCCCAGGGCTTCAACGGGAAGCTGGCGGTCAAGATCACGGCGGTGGTCGGCACGATGGTCTGCGCCTACCTGTTCACCGCGCTGGCGTTGATCTCGCTGCCCGGGGCGCTGAAGAGCGGCGACGCGGTGATCATCGTGGCCTGGATCGCCCAGACCTTCATCCAGCTCGTTTTGCTGCCCATCATCATCGTGGGCCAGAACATCCAGGCCAAGGCGTCCGACAAGCGGGCGGAGGAGACCTATCTGGACGCGGAGGCGGTCCTGCATGAGGCCCAGCAGATCCAGGCGCACCTGGCCGCCCAGGACGCCGCCATCGAGGCGATCGCCGCCCAGGCGGGTGTCGCCTTGGCCACAGCTGGGGGGGTCCCGCCGGCGGGTGGGGCGACGGCCTGAGCCATGCCCGCAGAGCCTCTTGATGGCAGGGTGTTAGGCGATCGTTAACAAACCGCAGAGTATGTGTTCGACGGCACGCGTGCATGGTTGGGCTGCAGCAATGAATGCACGTTGTCCTGGTGGTTCCAACCACGACAATGAGTGCTCGGACACTCTTTTATTTATAGAATGCGGCTATCGTCAAGGACCTCGTGATAGTCGCGACGTGGTAGCATCGAGCGCTTCCTGCTGAGGGGGCGGCAAACCGAGAATCGCAGCGCGACGGAGGGCTTCCGCTGACCACGCGTTTGGCCGAGCAGGTCCTGTGATCCGGTTGCGCCCGCGCCCACCAAGCCACGCATGTCGAGCGTTCCAGTGCCCGCGCTAGGCCCCGACCCCGAGGAGGACTGAGCACACATGGGAACCCCCTTTGTCGGCGAAATCAGGATGTTCGCCGGGAATTTTGCCCCAGTGGGATGGATGTTATGCCAGGGCCAAATCCTTCCTATCGCGGACAACGACGTCCTGTTCAATCTGATCGGCACGACCTACGGCGGCGATGGCCAGACCACGTTTGCCCTTCCGAACCTGCAGAGCCGGGTCCCGGTGCATGTGGGGCCCGGCTTCGCCCTCGGGCAGGCGGCGGGGGTGGAGTCCGTGACGCTCAGCACCGCCCAGATCCCGTCCCACTCCCACGTGCCGATGGCGAACTCTGCCGGCGGGCAGAACGGCCCCTCCAACAGCGTGTGGGGGCAGAGCACCAGCGTCAACCTCTACGCCCCGGGTCCCGCCAGCTTGGCGATGAACCCCGCGGCCATCGGCGGTGCCGGGGGCAGCCAACCGCACGACAACATGCTCCCGTTCGTGGTGGTCAACTTCATCATCTCGCTGTTCGGGATCTTCCCGAGCCAATCCTAATAGGAGGCAAGAGCGGTGTCCGAGCCATTCCTGGGAGAAATCAAGATCGTCTCGTGGAATTTCCCGCCCAAGGGGTGGGCGTTCTGCAATGGCCAGCTCCTCCCCATCAACCAGAACCAAGCGCTGTTCTCCATCCTGGGCACAACCTACGGGGGGGACGGCAGGCAGACCTTCGGCCTCCCGAACCTGCAGGGCAGGACTCCCCTGCACGCCGGCAACGGCATCGTCCTCGGGGAGATGGGCGGAGAAACCAGCCACACGCTGACCATCTCCGAGCTATCTGGCCACACCCACGCCCCCGTCGGCGTGCCCGCAGCGGCGAACGTCGGCAGCCCCGTCAACGACCTGTGGGCGAACCAGGCAGGGGCGTACGCCACGTCCCCGAATGTCTCCATGGATCCCTCGGGCATCACGCCAACCGGGGGCAACCAGCCGCACGAGAACATGTCCCCGTACCTGGTCCTCAATTTCGTCATCGCCCTGCAGGGGATCTTCCCCTCACAGAACTAGACACCGAGGAGCGCGCTTCCCATGTCCGACCCATTCGTCGCTGAGATCCGCATCTTCACCGGCAACTTCGCCCCCAGGGGCTGGGCACTGTGTGACGGCCAACTCATGTCCATCTCGCAGAACACGGCCCTGTTCTCCCTGCTGGGGACGACATACGGCGGGAACGGTACCTCCAACTTCGCCCTCCCCAACCTGCAGGGATGTGCCCCCATGCAGGCGGGTCAGGGCCCCGGCCTTTCGCTGCGGGACCTGGGCGAGACCGGGGGAGACCAAGCGGTCACGCTCCTCCAGACGGAGATGCCGATGCACCCCCACACGGCACAGGCTGCCGCCGCAGCCGGTGCGTCCGGCGACCCGACCAACAAGTGCTGGGCCGAAGGAGAGCACCGCACCGACGTCCTCTATTCCAACCAGACGACGGGCACACAGCCGATGTCGCCGCTGGCGACGAACGTCGCAGGGGGATCGCTGCCCCACAACAACATGCCGCCATTTTTGGGCCTGAATTTCATCATCGCCTTGCAAGGGGTTTTTCCGGCTCGCAGCTGATGTGAATGCGCTCCAGCGCTCCGCTTGAGCGCAGGGAGGTACCCAGCACGTTTTCTCACGGGGGGGTTGAGATGAAGGGTCGCCACCGCGCGGTCAACGGTCAACGTCGTTTTGCGCGCGTCGTTCCGTTCGTTTTTTTCGGGTCGCTCCTGGGTGGCATTGCCTTGGTCGCGTTCACGTCCGGGCCCGCCATCGCGGCTCCGATGACGTTCACGGTCGTCTCGACTGCCGATGCCACCCACGGCAACTGTGGCGGTAGCTGCACCCTGCGCGACGCAGTGAATGCGGCGAGCGCGGCGGCGAATGCGACAACCCCTGTGACGATCAATATCCCGGCGGGCACCTACACGCTGACACTGGGGGAGCTCGACCTTGCGGCAACCAACGGGAGTATAACACTGAACGGAACTAGCGGTAACCGATCAACTGTCGTGATCAACCAGACCAGCAAGACCGGCGGCAGCAGCATCGTCAACAACACCGTGTTCCTGGTTGCCTTCAACCTCTCGACCAGTGCCAGCGTGACTGGTCAGTCGACCACCTTCCAGAACCTCACCATCGAGGGCGGGGTCGACACGCGCACCGGGGGTGGTGGCGGCGGTGGTGGCTTCGGCGGTGGCGCCATCCAGGACGACGGCGGCACCGGCAACAGCCTCACCATCACCAACTGCGTGTTCTCCGGCAACAAGTCACTGGCCGACGGCGCCGGCGGCGGCGCCATCTTCCAGGGGGCTGGCGCCCTGACCGTGTCGAACAGCACCTTCACCGGCAACACCTCGGCATCCGGCTTCGGCGGCGGCATCGGGTACTCCGACACCGGGCTGGCGGCGGGCGACATCTCCATCACCAACTCCACCTTCACCAACAACTCGGTCACGGCGCCGGCGGGCTCCTCCGATGGGGGCGGCGGGGCGTTCCTCGGCGGTGCGACGATCACCCAGCACGCCACCGTGAGCGGGTCGACCTTCACCGGCAACAGCGCCGGGGCCACCGGCGGCGGGCTGTACATCGCGGCGGAACTCTCCACCAGCGTGACCACCTCGCAGTTCGTCAACAACACCGCCGGCACGGTGCAACAGGGCCAGGGCGGAGCGGTCTACATGAGCTCGACCAACCCGACGCCGTCGTCGGGGTCGGGCAGCATCACGCTCAGCACCTTCACGGGCAACACCGCCTCCAACGGTGGCCAGGGCGGGGCGGTCTTCAACGCCATCGGCCCCACCGCCGTCGCCCACAACCGCATCGTGGGCAACACCGCCACCACCGGCAGCGGCATCGCCGAAGGCGTGAGCAGCGGGTCGGTGAATGCCAGCGACAACTGGTGGGGTGTGAACACCGGGCCGGGTGCCGGGGTCCTGGGCGCCGCATCCGTGTCGCCCCCGGCCACGGCCCCAACCGCCAGCTCCTGGCTGCAGCTGCGCAACATCGCTTCGCCGGGCACCGTCCTGCCCGGGGGCGCCAGCACCTTCACCGCCGACCTGCTGGGCCGCAACACCGGGGGCCCGCTGGCGGCGGGAAGCCTCAATGGGCTGGCGACGTTCCCGACCCCAACCGGCATCTTCAGCACCGCGGTTGACGTCACGGTCGGCACCGCCTCCGGCCAGTTCATCAACGGGGTGGGCACCGCCGGGGTCACCGCCGGGACGACCCTCGGGTCGCCCGCCGGGCACCTCAACGTCACCGCCGACAACCAAACGGTCACGGGCAACCTGAACATCAAGGCCAACTCCTCGACCTCGGTTGCCACGAACCCGTCGACCTCGGTTTTCGGGCAACCGGTGACCTTCACTGCGACCCTCAGCTCGGCGTCCGGGTCTACCACGCCCCCGGCCCCCGCCGGTGGCACGGTGCAGTTCTTTGTCGACGGCGTTTCCCACGGGGCGGCGGCCCCAGTGTCGAGCGGTAGCGCCAATGCCGCCTTCGGCGATCTGGCGGTCGGCAATCACACGGTCACCGCCACCTACAGCGGCGACGCCGACTTCAACGGCTCCACCACCACCACCGGGGCCACCCAGATCGTCAACAAGGCGAACACGTCGGTGGCGGTGGGCAGCTCGCTCAACCCGGCATTTGTCACCCAGAGCATCACCTTCAGCGCCACCATCACCGCGGTCGCCCCCGGAGCGGGCATCCCAGGCGGCACGGGGTCGCTGCAATTCATGGATGGCAGCAACGCTCTCGGGGTCGCCCAGACCCCGAACGCCAGCGGGGTTGCGACGATCTCGATCAACTCATTGACGGTCGGCACCCACACCATCACCGCGGTCTACGCCGGCAACGCCAATTTCAACGGCTCGACCGGGACCCTCGTGCCCGACCAGGTCGTCAAGCTGGCCCCCACCTCGGTCAATGTGTTCCCGTCGTTCGACCCCTCGGTGTTCGGCCAGCCGGTCACCTTCACCGCCCAGGTCAACGCCGCCCTGGCCGGGACCCCGGCCGGCTTCGTCCAGTTCGGCATCAACGGGGCGAACTTCGGGGCCACCGAGACGCTGGTGTCCGGGCAGGCGGTGACGCCGGTGATCTCCAACCTCGCCGTTGGCTCCACCAACGTCACGGCCACCTACACCCCCACCGACGGCCTGCACGCCGGCTCCTCGGGCCTGTTCACGCAGACGGTCAACCAGGCCAACACGACGACGACCATCGGCTCCAGCGCCAATCCTGCGTTCGCCGGTGTCCCGCTCACCTTCACTGCAACCGTGACCGCAGCTGCGCCCGGAGCGGGAACGCCGACCGGCAACGTCCAGTTCGTGATCGACGGCGCCAACTCCGGCTCGCCGCAGGCTCTCTCCGGGGGAGTGGCCACCCTGGGCGGGGTGAGTCCCGCGGTCGGTAGCCACTCCGTTGTGGCGGACTATCTGGGCGACTCCAACTTCACCACCTCCACCTCGACCACGCTCACCCAGGTGGTCAACGGCTTCTCCACCACCACCACCCTGTCTTCATCGAAGAACCCCTCGGTCTCCGGCGAGCCGGTGACCTTTACCGCCACCGTCTCGGCCGGCCCGAACGGGACCCCGACCGGCAACGTGCAGTTTGGCGTGAACGGGGCGAACATCGGGTCCCCGATCGCCCTCAGCGGGGGCGTGGCCATGTTGCCATCGGTCACGACACTGCCGGTCGGCACCAGCACCGTGACCGCCACCTACGCCGCCTCGGGGAACTTCAACGGCAGCTCCGGGACCCTGGCCGGCGGCCAGGTTGTCACCAAGGCGTCCAGCGCCGTGGCCGTCGGTTCCTCGGTCAACCCCTCGGCGCTCGGCCAGCCGGTGACCTTCGCCGCCACCGTGACCGCGGTGGCGCCGGGGACAGGCACGCCGGCCGGGCAGGTGCAGTTCTTCGTCGACGGCTCCGCCTTCGGCAGCCCGGCGACGCTGAGCGGTTCCGTTGCAAGCTCGGGATCTGACTCGTCGCTGGCGGTCGGTTCCCACGCCGTCACTGCCACCTACACCGGGAATGGCAATTTCAACGGGAGCACCTCCCCGGCCCTGACCCAGGTGGTCAGTCGCGTCGCCCCCACCATCGTTATCGGCTCCAGCGTCAATCCTTCGGTGTTCGGCCAGCCGGTGCAGTTCTCCGTGACGATCACCGGCTCGGCGGGCACCCCGACCGGCAGCGTCCAGTTCGGCGTCAATGGCGCGGACCTGGGCACGCCGGTCACCCTCACCGCCGGTAAGGCCTCCTCCATCGCCGACACCTCATTGCCGGTGGGTAACTCGACAATCACTGCCACCTACACCGGTGACACGACCTACCTTCCCGGAAGCCAGAGCCTGACGCAGACCGTCAACAAGGCCGACACCATGACGATCATCAGCTCCAGCGCCAACCCCGGGATCGCGAACAGCAGCCTCAGCTTCACCGCCACCGTGACCGCGGTGTCGCCCGGAGCGGGGATCCCGACCGGGCAGGTCATCTTCCAGGTCGACAACGGGGTGTTCCCGGTAACCCTGAACGCAAACGGGGTGGCCGTGCAGAGCGGTATCGGGCTCCCCGAAGGTACCTTCGACGTGGTGGCCGCCTACCAGGGCGACCCCGACTTCAACACCTCCAACGGGTCGCTCACCGAGGTGGTCAACGGCTTCCCCACCACGACGACACTGAACTCGTCGGCCAACCCGAGCGTCTCCGGCCAACCGGTGACCTTCACCGCCACCGTGGGTCCTGATGGCGAAGGGGTCCCGGCCGGCAACGTGCAGTTCGGCGTTGACGGGGCCAACGTGGGCAGCCCGGTGGCCCTCAGCGGTGGCGTGGCCCAGCTGCCGTCGATCTCGACCCTGTCGGTCGGCACCCACACCGTGACCGCCACCTATGTCCCCTCCGACAGCCACGCCGGCAGCTCCGGGACCCTGGCCGGTGGCCAGGTCGTCACCAAGGCCAGTTCGTCCGCCACTGTCGGTTCCTCGCTCAACCCCTCGGCACTCGGCCAGCCGGTGAACTTCACCGCCACCGTGACCGCCGTGGCGCCTGGGTCGGGAACGCCGACCGGACAGGTGCAGTTCTTCATCGACGGCTCCGCCTTCGGCAGTCCGGCGACGCTGACCGGTGGGGTGGGCTCCTCGGGGTCGACCTCGTCGCTGACCCCCGGCTCGCACAGCGTCACCGCCACCTACACCGGTGACGGCAGCTTCAGCGGGAGCACCTCCCCGATCCTCACCCAGGTCGTCGGCCGGATCGATGCCACCTTCGGCTTGACCTCCACCGTTGCCAGCCCGGTGTTCGGCCAGCCGGTGCAGTTCACCGCCACCCTGACCGGCGCGGTCGGCACACCGACGGGGAGCATCCAGTTCGGGGTCGACGGGGTCAATCTCGGGTCCCCCGTCGCCCTGTCGGGCGGCACCGCCACCTCGGTCGCGGACACCGCGCTGCCGGTGGGCACCTCGACGGTCACCGCCACCTACACCGGGGATACCACCTACCTGCCCGGCAGCCAGAGCATCACCCAAAGCGTCAACCAGGCCAACACCACGACCACCATCGGTTCGTCGGCCAACCCGGCAACCGCGGGTACCGCGATCGACTTCGCAGCCACGGTCACGGCCGTCGCCCCCGGGGCGGGCACCCCGACGGGGCAGGTGCAGTTCTTCGCTGACGGTTCGACGCTCGGCTCCCCAGCTGGCCTGAACGCCGCTGGGGTGGCCAGCCTCAGCGGTATCACCTCGCTGAGTATCGGCAGCCACAGCGTCACCGCCACCTACCTCGGTGACGCCAACTTCATCACCAGCACCGCAGCGAGCTTGACCCAGCAGGTGACGGGCATTGGCACCACCACCACGGTCGCCTCGTCGGCCAACCCGTCGGTGTTCAGCCAGCCGGTCAGCTTCACGGCCACCGTCAGCGCCGGGGGCAACGGGACCCCGACCGGCTCGGTGCAGTTCGGGATCGACGGCGACAACATCGGCGACCCGGTCTCGCTCA
The DNA here is from genome assembly GCA_035765775.1 of Actinomycetota bacterium. NCBI lineage: Bacteria > Bacillati > Actinomycetota > Actinomycetota bacterium. The sequence goes on from DASTWV010000021.1 coordinate 106,062, forward strand.
GCGGGGGCATCGCCCAATCGCCGCCGGTGTCCACGTTGGCCGTCGGCACCCACACCGTCACCGCCACCTACAGCGGAGCCCCGACCTTTGTCCCCAGCTCGGGGACCTTGGCCGGGGGCCAGGTCGTCATCCAGGACGGCACGACGACCACGCTCACCGCTTCGGCCAACCCGTCCATCCCCGGCCAGTCCGTCACCTTCACCGCCACCGTCTCCCCGGTGGCCCCCGGGGCAGGCACGCCCACTGGCCAGGTGCTGTTCCAGTTCAACGGCGGCCCTCTGGGGCTGGTCAACCTGGTCAACGGGGTGGCCGTCTCCCCGCCGACCGCCAACCTGTCCCCGGGCAGCTACGACGTCACCGCCACCTTCCAGGGCAGCTCCGGCTACACCTCATCGTCGGGGACCCTCACGCAGGTCGTCAGCCAGCTGTCGACCACGACCACGCTGTCCTCCTCCGACCACGGCTCCGGACCGGTCGGCAGCCCGGTCACCTTCACCGCCACTGTCTCCGCCGGGGTGGGCCAGCCGGCGCCGTCGGGCACCGTGGCGTTCTTCTCCAATGGGGCGCCGATCACCGGGTGCGGGACCCAGGCCCTGAATGGGGCGGCACCCGATACGGCCACCTGCTCGACGATCCACCAGCTCCCGGTCGGTGCCTCGACCGTCACCGCCACCTATTCCGGGAGCCCGACCGCCCTGCCGTCCACGTCGCCACCCTTCACCGAGACCACCTCGGCCACCACAACCATCACCGGCAGCCACAGGGGCGCCCTCACGGTCAAGGCCGGCCAGACACTGTTCATCGGACCGGGAGCGAGCATCACCGGGTCGATCACCGTGCAGGCGGGCGGCTCCCTCGACGTCGAGGGGGCGACCGTCAAGGGCTCGATCACCGCCAGCGGGGCGGTGCAGATCCGGATGTGCGGGTCGTCGTTGAGCGGTGGGGCGACGATTACCCACACCTCGGGCCTGGTCGTGATCGGCGACGATGAGGGCAGCCCATCGTGTGCCGGCAACACGATCAGCGGGGCAGTGTCAATCACCAACGGGACCGGTGGTGTGGAGTTCGACTTCAACACCGTGAGCGGCTCGGTCACGATCACCGGCAACACCGGGACGGTGCCGCCGCCGGACACCGGGACGGTCGTGGCGGTGGGCAACACGATCGGGAGCGGGTCCACCATCCAATAAGACCAGACCGCGGCTACCGGTCACCAAGAACCAACACCACACCACTCCCCGGCCCGATCCGGCCGGGGAGTGCGCGTACGGCACTACCCGCCTCGCGAGAACTACGTACAAATCGCACCCGGCGGACCATGAAGCGGCGCTCATCCTTCGCCGATCCACTATGCACAGAGAGCGTTCATCGCAGTACACTACGTGGCACGCCGGAATTCTTACTTTTCCTAGGTTTTCCCAGATATCGTTGACCGGGAGCTTGGAGAGATGAAGCCGCGCCATCGCGCCTCGGCAGGTGCAGTTTGGTCCGCAGTCTTTCTGCCGTTACTTGCTCTTGGGGGCCTGCTTTTCAGCCTCGGAGTGATCACCCTCACCCCCGGGCGTTCCGCAGCGGCCACCACCGTGTTCGCCGTCACGAAGACCACCGACAGCAACGACGGTGCCTGCACGCCCATTCTGTGCTCGCTGCGCGACGCGGTGGCGGCGGCGAACACCACCGCGTCGACTTCGGCCAACCCGGTACAGATCAACCTCGGTCCGGGGACCTACACGCTGACCTTGGGTGAGCTGGACCTCGGCAAGGTGGGCACCACCCTGGACGTGGTCATCAACGGGACTGGGGTGAACGCCAGTTCCGTTACTATCCAGCAAAATACGGCTAACAGCACCGTATTTCTACTGGGCTTTGACGTCGCGGCCAATAGCTTCGTGACCAACCAGTCAACTACGTTCCAGAACCTGACCATCACGGGCGGCGTCGACACCCGCTCGACGACCGGGAACGGGGACGGGCTCGGCGGCGGCGCCATCCAGGCGGGAGGACCCGGCCAGAGCCTGACAATCACGAACTGCGTCTTCACCGGGAACCAATCGCTGGCCAACGGGTCGGGCGGCGGGGCGATCTTTGACGGCGCCGGGAGCCTCACCATTTCCGGCAGCACGTTCTCGAACAACACCTCGGCGTCCGGCTTCGGCGGGGCCGTCGGCTACTCCGACACCGGGCTCGCCGCAGGGGATGTCTCCATCACCAACAGCACGTTCACCAACAACACGGTCACGGCGCCATCGGGGGCCTCCGACGGGGGCGGCGGGGTGTTCATCGGTGGGTCGAGCATCAACCAGCACGCCACCGTGAGCGGGTCGACGTTCAGCGGCAACAGCGCCGGCGGCCCGGGTGGCGGCCTGTTCATCGACGCTGAGCTGGCTACGAGCGTCACCACGTCGCAGTTCATCAACAACACTGCCGGCACGGTGGACCAGGGCAAGGGAGGCGGCGTCTACATCAGTTCGTCCAACCCCACGCCCTCGGCCGGGTCGGGCAGCATCACGCTCAGCACGTTCACCGGGAACAGCGCCTCCGGCCACAGCGGTGGGGGCGGGGCGATCTGGAACGACATTGGTCCCACGACCGTCGCCCACAACCGCATCGTGGGCAACACCGCTACCTTCGGCAGCGGCATCGCCGAGGGTGTCGACACCGGCTCGGTCAACGCCAACGACAACTGGTGGGGCGTGAACACCGGGCCGGGTGCCGGGGTCCTCGCCGCCGCCTCGGTGTCGCCCCCGGCCACCGCACCGACCGCCCCGTCGTGGCTCCAGCTGCGCACCATCGCATCTCCGGCCGTCGTCGCCCCCGGCGGGTCGACGACCTTCACCGCCGACCTGCTCGGGCGGAATACCGGCGGGCCGCTGGCGGCCGGCACCCTGAACGGCCTCGCCTCGTTCCCCTCGCCACCCGGCGTGTTCAGCAACGCCGTGGACGGCACCCTCAGCGCGACGGCCGGCCAGTTCGTCAACGGGGTGGCCACCTCCGCCTTCACCGCCGGGACGACGCTCGGGACCAACGCCGGCCACGTCGACGCGGTCGCCGACAGCCAGACCATCACCGGCGGCGTCAGCGTGAAGGCCGACTCCTCCGTGGCGGTCACCACTTCAGGCACCCCGACGGTCTTCGGCCAGCCGGTCACCTTCACCGCAACACTCTCGTCGCAGGTGGCCGGGACGACGCCGGCCGTGCCGCAGGGCGGGACGGTCACCTTCTTCATCGATGGGATTCCCGGGAGCCCGGTCACGGTGAGCAACGGGAGCGCCCACGCCGTGCTCTCGAACCTGACGGTGGGCGTCCACACCGTCCAGGCGGTCTACAGCGGCGACAGCGATTTCAACGGCAGCAGCGCCCTGCTGCCCGGCAACCAGACGGTCAACAAGGCCAACTCGGCGACGGCAGTGGCCAGCTCGCTTACCCCGTCCTTCGCCGGCGAGAGCGTGACGTTCACGGCCACTGTCACGGCCAGCCCACCGGGGGCCGGCACGCCCGGCGGCACCGTCCAGTTCGAGGATGGCGGCAGCCCGGTCGGTAGCCCGGCGACGCTGAACGGGAGTGGGGTCGCCACGGTGTCCACCTCGGGGCTCAGCGTCGGCAGCCATACCATCACCGCGGTGTACGGCGGCAACCTCAACTTCAACGGCAGCACGGGGACCCTGTCGCCCGACCAGGTGGTGAACCCCGCGCCGACCGCGGTCACCGTGTTCCCCTCGTTCGACCCCTCGGTCTTCGGGCAGCCGGTCACCTTCGCGGCCCAGGTCAACGCCGCCCTGGCCGGAACCCCGGGTGGCTTTGTGCAGTTCGGCATCAACGGGGAGAACCTGGGCGCCACTGAGACGTTGGTGGCCGGGCAGGCAGTGACGCCCGTGATCACCAACCTGCCGGTCGGCTCCGTGACCGTCACGGCCACCTACACCGCCACCGACGGCGTACACGCGGGCTCCTCGGGGCTGTTCAACCAGACCGTCCTCCCGGCCTCCACCGCGACCACCGTGGGAGCGGCGGCGAACCCTGCCGTCGCCGGTACGGCCATCGACTTCTCTGCCACCGTGACCGCGGTCGCCCCGAGCACGGCGACGCCGACCGGGACGGTCCAGTTCGCCATTGACGGGTCCAACGTCGGGTCGCCCCAGGCGCTCTCCGGGGGCGTCGCCACACTGAGCGGGGTCACCAGTCTAAGCATCGGCACCCACCCGGTGGTGGCCACCTACCTCGGCGACACCGACTTCGTGACGAGTACGTCCTCGACGCTGAGCGAGGTGGTGAACGGCTTCGCCACCACCACCACCGTGACATCGTCGGCCAGCCCGTCGGTGTTCGGCCAACCGGTGTCCTTCACCGCCACGGTCGACGCCGGCGCCAACGGCACGCCGACCGGGACCGTGCAGTTCGGCATCGACGGGGCCAACCTCGGCGCGCCCGTCACGCTGGCGGGCGGCAGTGCAAGCTCTCCAAGTGTCGCCTCCCTGGCGGTCGGCACCCACACGGTGACCGCCACCTACAGCGGGGGCTCCAGCTTCGGGGGCAGTTCCGGGACCCTCGCCGGGGGCCAGCTGGTCAATCAGGCTGGCAGCACTACGGGGATCACCTCGGACCCGAACCCCTCGGTCTTCGGCCAACCGGTTGTGGTGACCGCCACGGTGGCCGCGGCCGCGCCCGGGGTGGGCACCCCCACCGGCTCCATCCAGTTCCAGGTCGACAACGTCAATGTCGGCGGGCCGGTGGGGTTGTCGGGGGGCATCGCCACCACCACCGTGACCGGCCTGCCGGTGGGCCTGACCGACATCCGGGCCCTCTACGGCGCCAGCAGCAACTTCACCAGCAGCGGTGCGGACGTCGGGCAGACCGTCAACCGGGCGGGCAGTGCGGTCACCGCGGGTTCTTCCGTCAACCCCTCCCTCGTCGGCCAGGGCGTCACCTTCAACGCCACCGTGACCGCCGTGGCGCCCGGTGCGGGGACGCCCACCGGCACCGTGTCGTTCTTCGTCGACGGGTCCCACTACGAGGACGTCTCCCTGGCGTCCGGGGTGGCCTCCACCACCACGCCGGACACGGCTCTGACCCTCGGCGACCACACGGTCACCGCGACCTACGGGGGCAACGCCGACTTCACCGCCAGCTCGGGCGGCCTGACCCAGACGGTGACGAAGGCGGCCACCACGACGACGGTGACCTCCGCGGTCAACCCCTCGGTGTTCGGCCAGCCGGTGACCTTCACCGCCACGGTGGCACCGGTGCCGCCGGCAACTGGCACGCCCACCGGCACCGTCGAGTTCTTCGCCGACGGCACCAGCTTCGGGAGCTCACCGCTCTCCGGGTCCACCGCGGTGTCGCCCGCCATCGCATCCCTGGCGGTGGGGGGTCACACGGTGACCGCCACGTACAGCGGCGACGCCAACTTCGGCACCTCGACCGGCACCACGCCGCAGACGGTGAGCCAGGCGGCGACCGCCCTCTCGTTTGCCGGCTCGCCCAATCCCTCGGCCTTCGGCCAGCCGGTGAGCTTCTCGGCCACGGTCACCGCCGTGGCGCCCGGAGCCGGGACCCCCACGGGCACCGTGCACTTCGCCGGGAACGGCTTCCCCTTCCCCGGGGTCGACGCCCCCCTGGTCAATGGCGTGGCCACCACCACCACCACTGCCGTGCCCACCGGGATCACGCTCCTATCGGCGAACTACGCCGGTAATGGCGACTACGCCCCCAGCGGCGCCACCACCCCCCACACGGTCAACCCGGCGGCCACCACGACGACGGTGACCTCCGCGGTCAACCCCTCGGCGTTCGGCTCGGCGGTTACCTTCTCCGCCACCGTGGCGCCAGTGGCGCCCGGGGCCGGCGTGCCCACCGGGCAGGTGCAGTTCTTCGTAGACGGGGCGGCATCGGGTGGGCCGGCCGGGCTCTCGGGCGGCACGGCGGTATCGGCGCCAGTCTCTGGGCTGGCCACCGGCAACCACAGCGTCACCGCCACCTATGCGGGCGGCTCCGACTTCCTGCCCAGCACCTCCGCGGCGCTCACCCAGGGTGTCGGCCGGGTGGCGCCGGCGATCGGGGTCACCTCCACGGTCAACCCCTCGGTCTTCGGCCAGCCGGTCTCCTTCACCGCCACGGTCACCGGGACCCAGGGGACGGCGACCGGGACCGTCCAGTTCGGCGTGGACGGCGCCAATCTCGGCGCCCCCGTCACCCTGACCGCCGGCGTCGCCACCTCGACTGACATCGCCAGCCTCTCGGTGGGGGCGCACACGGTGACCGCCACCTACGCGGGCGACGGCACGTACCTCCCGGGGACGGGCAGCGTCACCCAGACCGTCACCCAGGCGTCGTCGTCCACCACAGTCACGTCGTCCAAGAGCCCCTCGGTCTTCGGCGAGTCCGTGCAGTTCACGGCCACGGTGGCGGCGGTCGCCCCGGGTGCGGGAACCCCGGGCGGGCAGGTGCAGTTCCTCATCGACGGCTCCGACAGCGGCGGGCCGGTCTCCCTGTCCGGCGGATCGGCATCCATCACCCGGTCCGGGCTGTCGGTGGGCAACCATTCGGTGACGGCGCAGTATCTCGGCGACGCGTCGTTCACGACGAGTAGCGGGTCGCTTCCCGGGGGGCAGGCAGTGAACGCCTCGCCGAGTGCCACCAGCGTCACCTCATCCAAGAACCCGTCGGTCCTGGGGAATTCCATTCACTTCACGGCGGTGGTCGCCGCCAGTGGCAACGGGTCGGGAACCCCGGGCGGGCAGGTGCAGTTCCTCATCGACGGCTCCAACTTGGGCAGCCCGGTGTCGCTGTCGGGTGGGTCGGCCGTGTCCGGGGCGATCTCGTCGCTCACGGTCGGCACCCACACCGTGGATGCCCAGTACCTGGGCGACGGCAACTTCAACCCCAGCTCCGGTTCGCTGCCCGGCGGCCAGGTCGTGACGCCCGGCGGGACGTCGACGATGCTCTCCTCCTCGGAGAACCCCTCGACGGTCGGCGACGCCGTGGTCTTCACCGCCACAGTGGCCCCGACGACCGCGGCGGGCACCCCGGGCGGGACGGTGCAGTTCCGCATCGACGGGTCGGATGTCGGGAGCCCGGTGACGCTCTCGGGCGGGACTGCGTCGTACAGCACGAGCTCTCTGGCGGTAGGCAACCACACCGTGTCGGCGGTGTACAGCGGGGACGCCACCTACGCCGGCAGCACCGGCACTCTGGCGGGCGGCCAGACCGTGGTGGCGGTCATCGACGTCGATCTGTCGGTCCAGAAGGTGGGGCCCCGCCAGGCGGTGGTCGGGGAATACACCCCGTACGTGATCGTCGTGACCAACAACGGCCCGCATGCCGCAACCGGCGTCACCGTGTCCGACACGCTGCCCGCCGGCTTCAGCCTCCCGAACACGTGGTCCAGCCAGGGGTCGTGCTCCGGCGCGGTGCCCACCGTGACCTGCAGCCTCGGTAGCCTGGCCCCGGGCGCCCACGCCTACGTGATCCTGGTGACCGTAGCGCACGACGCCGGGACGGCGACCAACAACGTGACGGTCTCCGGCGACCAGACCGACCCCCACCACGGCAACAACAGCGCCCGCGCCACCACGCGGGTCCACCAGCCGGGGTATTGGCTGTTCGGGGCCGACGGCGGGGTGTTCAGCTTCGGGGACGGCCAGTTCTACGGCTCCACCGGCGGGATGACGCTCAACAAGCCGGTGGTGGCCATGGCGGCGACCCCGGACGGCCTGGGGTACTGGCTGTTCGCCAGCGACGGCGGGGTGTTCGCCTTCGGGGACGCCGAGTTCCACGGCTCGGTGGCCAGCGTGCACCTGAACGCCCCCATCGTGGCGATGGCGCCGACCCCTGACGGCGGCGGCTACTGGCTGTTCGGTGCCGACGGCGGGGTCTTTGCCCTGGGCGATGCCCCGTTCTTCGGCTCCACCGGCGGTCAGCACCTGCCGGCACCGATCGTCGGCATGGCGATCACCCCGACCGGCGGCGGCTACTGGCTGGTGGGCGCCGACGGGGCCATCTACCCCTTCGGCGACGCCCAGTCCTACGGGTCGCCCAGCTCCCCCGGCGCCCCCATCGTGGGCATGGCCGCCACCCGGGACGGCGGCGGCTACTGGGAGGTCGACAAGCAGGGCCGGGTGTACTCCTTGGGCGACGCCGCGGCCTACGGCTCGCTGCCGGGGACGGCCCTCGGCGCTCAGATCGTCGGGATGGCCGCCACCGCGGACACCCAGGGCTACTGGCTGGTCGGCCGGGACGGCGGGGTGTTCGCCTTCGGTGACGCCCCCTACCTGGGCGGGATGAGCGGCACGCCACTGAACAAGCCGATTACCGGCATCACCCCGGAGGGCTGACGCCCGGGCCGGTCCCGGCCGCCCCGGTAGATCGGCCCGCTACACTTCAGGCGTGGACCCCTCCCGCGAAGCCCTACTCAGCTTGCTGGAACTCCAGAAGATCGATACGGCCATCGACCGCATCGAGGCCCGGCTCAGCCACCTGCCGGAGCAGGCCGCCCTTGATGCCCTCGAGGCCCGGCTGGCCGACCTCGACGTCCAGATCGCCGAGCGCAAGCAGGCCCTGGACGAGGTCAGTGTCCGGCAGCGCCGCCTGGACAACGAGGTGGACTCGGTAGGCCAGAAGATCGCCGGCGAGTCGAACCGGCTCTACTCGGGCATGGTGAAGAACGCCAAGGAGCTGTCCGACATCTCCCGGGAGATCGAGGCCCTGAAGCGCCGGAAGGGGATCCTGGAGGACAACGACCTCGAGGTCATGGAGGAGCGGGACGGGATCGAGGCCGAACACCAGGCGCTGCTCGACGAGCGCACCGCCGTGCTCGAGGAGATCGCTCAGGCCCGCATCCTGCGGGACCACGCCTCCGAGGGGCTGGGCGTGCAGCTCAGCGCCGCCCAGGCCGAGCGGGCGGTCTGGCCCCCCCGCATCGAGTCCGAGCTGCTCGGCCTGTACGACACCATCCGGGCCCACAAGTCCGGGATCGGGGCAGCGGCGATGGTGGACGGCGTGTGCCAGGGCTGCCACATGCGCCTGCCCGCCATGGAGGCCGAGCGGGTGCGCAGCGCCTCCGGCCTGACCCGGTGCGACGAGTGCCGGCGCATCCTCGTCGTCCTCTAGGGGTCTGCGGGTGGGGGAGTGGCAGGTGCGCACCGACGGTGCCGCCCGGGGCAACCCGGGCCCGGCCGGCGTCGGGGTGGTGCTGACCGACCCCGACGGCGCGGTGGTCGATGAGCTGGCCAAGGGCATCGGGTGGGCGACCAACAATGTCGCCGAGTACACCGCCCTCATCGAGGCCCTGCGGCTCGCCCGGAGCCACGGCGTCACCGAGCTGGCGGTGTTCTCCGACTCGACGCTGATGGTGGAGCAGATGCGCGGGGCCTGGAAGGTCAGACACGAAGGCCTGCGACCGTTGTGGGCGGCCGCCCGCACCTTGGCGGGCGAGTTCACCCGCATCCGCTACCAGGCAGTCCCCCGGGGAGGCAACAAACGGGCGGACGAGCTGGCCAATCTCGGCGTGGACCGGGACAACCCCTCGGCGGAGCCGCCCGCCCGGATCAGCGGACGGGACGCCGGGCCGCTCTTCTAGTGTTCTTCTGGTACCTGGGGGTAGGCAGCGCGCTCCTGCTCGTCACCCTCGGCCCCCGCCGGGTGGACTACCGGCTGGCCCTGGTCGGCCTGGTCCTGCCCGTCCTGGTCGATGTGCCGCTGCGCCTCACCGTCGAGCGCCACACGCACCTCGGGGTGCACCTGTACGCCCACACGTTCGCCTTCGCCGTGGTCCTGGCGCTGGTGATCATGTTCGCCCTGCGGGGCGCAACCGCCCGGCGGTGGTTCGTCATCCCGATGGCGGTGGTGGTCCACCTCTTGCTGGCAGGGATGCTGGGCGACCCGGTCGGATTGTTCTGGCCGATGCTCGGCACCCACTTCACCCAGCTGCCCGCCGGCGGTGGGCTGGCGGGGGCCATCCTGCCCCTCAGTGCCTGGGCCGTCGTGCGGGAACTGGTGGGCCTGGCGGTGCTGGCCTACGCCGCCTTCGCCTTCCAGCTGGGCCGGGCCGGCCCCCGGGTGGAGTTCCTGCGCACCGGCGCCCTTTCGGCTCGCCCACCGAGGGCGGGCAGCGCTACGCCTGGCGGTGCGGCCGGGGATGGGGCGGCCGGGGATGGGGCGGCGCCGGACGGTGGGGCGCCAGACGGGCTCGGCTCGGGCTTACAATGATCGCCGCAGTTGGCCGGGCGATCGCGGCCCCGTTGCGCACGGGGCTGAGGAAGGTCCGGGCTCCACAGGGCAGGGTGCTGGGTAACGCCCAGGCCGGGTGACCGGCGGACAGTGCCACAGAAAGCAAACCGCCCTCCGGGCGCCCGATGGGGTGGCCGGGGGGTAAGGGTGAAACGGTGCGGTAAGAGCGCACCAGCGCCCCGGGTGACCGGGGCGGCTCGGAATACCCCACCTGGAGCAAGACCAACAGGGGACACGGGGCTGCCCGCCTCCACCGCCCCGGGTAGGTCGCTAGAGGCCGGCGGCAACGCCGGTTCGAGATGGATGGTCGCCCCGCCGCCCGAGGCCACGGCCGGGGGCGGCGGACAGAACCCGGCCTACAGGCCAACTGCGGCGGAAGGGGCCTCCGGGCTCCTTCCCGCCTACCTCCAGCCCGGTAGGCCTCCGTGAGGCCTCGGTGGGGTCCGCTAAGCGGACTTGCCCAGCATCCTCGTGATCTTGGTCCCGCACACCGGGCAGGTGCCCTGGGCGGCGGTACGGCCGTTGGGGAGGTCCTTCTTCTCGCCCTCGAACGGCCGCTTGGTGCGGCACTTGACGCAGTACCCCTCATACGACGGCATGCGAGCTCCTTTCCTGATCCGGCTCCAAACCGGCTCCGGACTCAGACGGAGCCCGGCGGTTGCGGTGGTAGCGTGAGGCCATGGCGACGCTGACCTTCCCCTTCACCCTACCCGACGTACCGTGCCCCAGCCGGATCTCCCCGTGAAGACCGCGATCTCCTCGTCGGGGGCCCCGGCGGCCATCGGGCCGTACTCGCAGGCCGTCCGGGCCGGGGACTACCTGTTCTGCTCGGGCCAGATCCCCCTGGACCCGGAGACCGGGGAGCTGGTGGGCGGCGGGATCGCCGAGCAGACCACCAGGGTCCTGGAGAACGTGCGGGCGGTCCTGGCGTCCGCCGGTCTCGAGCCGGCCGATGTGGTGAAGACGACCGTCTTCCTGGTGTCGATGGCCGACTTCCCGGCCATGAACGAGGTCTACGGCCGCTTCTTCTCCGACGTCCCGCCGGCCCGCTCAACGATAGGCGTGGCCGCCCTGCCCAAGGGCGCCGCCGTGGAGATCGAGGTCGTCGCCCAGGCCTGACGCAGACCCGTCCGTTCCGGTGCCGGCGACGGGCGCCCATACCGCTCCCGGGCATTGTTGGCGGCGTGGTACAGCCAGGAGATGTACTACTCCTCCAGGTATCTCGGCGCCCGGCCCCGAATGGCGTGCATCGCCCCGCCCCGCCCCGGCCGGCCCCAGCGTGCTCAATCCGGCGCCCCCGCTTGCTCGGCCTCGGTGTCGGCCGCCAGTGCCCGCCACCGGGCGGCGGTGAGCGACCAGGTCGGGTGGCCCCGCCACACCCCGAACAGGCGCAGGTAGCGGGGCGGAGCCTTCTCCGGCCGGAAGCCGGCCTGCGCCACCAGGCCGGCGGATGCCGCGTTGCCCGGCTGAATGCTCGCTCCCAGCGCCACCAGGCCGAGCGGGCCGAACGCGTGGCCCAGGAGGAGCTGCAGGCCCTCCCGCATGAGCCCCTGGCGGGCATAGGACGGGTGGACGTAGTAACTGATGAATGCGGTGCGGCCCCGGGCGGAGAGCTCTGCCAGGTTGAACGCCCCCACGATGGCGCCCGAGGCCACCAGGCAGACCAGGAAGGCGTCGCCGGTGCGCCGGGAGGCCCGCACCAGGTAGGCGGCGAACTCGTCCGGGCTGGAGGGTGGGTTGATCCACGGCCGGTAGAAGTCGGTGCCGGCGGCGATCATGGCGAGGAACTCGGTCTCGTCGCCCTTCTCGGGACGGCGCAGGAACACCGAGGTGCCCAGCGCGACGATGCCGGGCCCCTCCCGGCCCTCGGTCACGGCCACCCCGGGCGGGCGTGGCCCGAGAGGGCCTTCTCCAGGGCGGTCCGGAAGCGCTCGACTACCCGCTCCCAGGAGAACAGCACCCGCGCCCGCTCCCGGGCGGCAGCGCCCATCGCACGGGCCGCAGCGGGGTCGTCCAACAGCCGGATGAGGGCGGTGGCGGTCGCCCCGGCGTCGCGGCCGTCCACGATCACGCCGGTCTCCCCGTCCACCACCGCCTCGCGCACCCCGCCGGCGGCCCCGGCGACGCTGGGCAGCCCGGCGGCGGCCGCCTCGAGGAACACCAGCGGGAACCCCTCGGTCTCCAGGCGCCAGAACCGTTCCCGGGTGGGGAGGGCGAAGACGTCGGCGGCGGCGTAGTACCCACCCAGCGTGTCCCAGGGCTGGGGGCCGAGGAAGCGCACCGAATCCTGCAGGCCCCGGGCGGCGGCCACCCGCTCCAGCCGGCGGCGGTCCGGCCCCCCGCCCACGATGGCGAGGGTCGTGCCCGGGTGGGCCTCCCGCACCCGGGGAAGGGCGGCGATGAGGGTCGCCGGCCCCTTGCGGGCCACCAGGCGGCACACGGTGAGCACGACCGGCCCCCCCGGCCCGGACCCCGGGTCTGCGCCGAACGCCGGGGGGCGCTCGGGCGAGAAGGCGCAGGCGTCCACGCCCGGGGAGATCACCTCGGTGGGCGGGGGGTCGGGGAGCAGCGCCAGGATGGCGTCCCGGGTGAACTGCGACACGGGCAGCGCCACGGCGGCGCCGCCCAGGGCGCGCTGCATCAGGGGCCGCGCCAGGCGGGCGCCGGCCACAAACTCTCCCCCGTGCACCGACACCGCGTAGGGGATGCCGGTGGCGTGCGTGATGCGCGGGCCGAGGAGGGCCAGGGGAAGTGGGCTGGCGAAGTGCACCATGTCGAACTGGCCCTCGGCCAGCAGGCCCGAGACCCGGGCCCACACCCGCCGGCTGGGCAGCAGGGTACCGACCGGCATCCGGTGGACCCGGGCACCGAGCGTGGCATCCACCCGCGCCGCCCCGGGCCGGTCCCGGGTCAGGACCACGACCTCGCCGGGGTCCCAGCGGGCCACCAGCGAGTAGATGTAGTTCTCGATGCCACCGAGGGTCGGGGGGAAGTCGTTGGTGATCTCCAGCAGGCGCACGACCCAGCGAGTTTAGGATAGGTCCGGTCCGCGGCTGCCGAGGTGCAGCCACGACGCTCCGTGTGCCCTCAATCGTTGGGAGGCTGGACCCGTGCGCCGCTACCTGGCCGAGCTGGTCGGTACCTTCTTCGTGGTGTTCCTCGCGGCCGGGACCGTGGTCGCGGACGTGTTCCTGACCCACGTCCGCCTCGCCGACTCGTTCGGGCCCCTGGGCCTGGTGGCCGCCTACGGCGCCGGCGTAGCGGTGGCGATGGCCATCGTCATGCCGGTCTCGGGCGGGCACCTGAACCCGGCGATATCCATTGCGGCCTACGTCTCCAAGCGGCTGTCGATCCAGGACACCCTCGGCTACGTGGTGGCGCAACTCGCCGGAGCGCTGATCGCCGGGTTCCTCTTGCGGGCCCTGGCGCCGAAGAGCGCCTTCGACTTCGCCAGCGGGGGGGTCCCCGGGCTGGCCGCCGGGATCAGCACGCTGCGGGGGGCGGGGCTGGAGACCCTGCTCACCTTCTTCGTCACCTTCGCCTTCTGGGCGGTGTGCATCGACGACCGGGGCCACCCGCGGGCGGCGCCGGCGGTGGTCGGACTGTCGGTGGCGGCGGCCGGCCTGGTGGGCGTCTCCTTCACCGGGGCGGCGGTCAACCCCGCCCGCTGGTTCGGGCCGGCGGTCGCCGGGACGCACTTCGCCAGCTGGATCGTGTGGGTGGCGGGCCCCTTGCTGGGTGCGTTGCTCGGCTCGCTGACCTACGAGGTGATCTTCAGCCCGGCCCCCACCGAGGAGGAGATCGAGGCGGCGGAGGAGGAGCTCGAGGACGACGAGGACGAGCTGGCGCCGGTGGGCTCAGGCGCTCCCGCCAGCTCCTTCACCGGCGGGCAGGACGCCGAAATCGCGCAGGGCCTCGACGAGCCGGTCGGCGAGGGAGACGGCACCTAACTCCAGCTCGGCGAGCGGGACCCAGCGGGCGTCGGTGACGTCGCCCCCGGGCCGGGGCGCGCCCCCCGCGGCGGTCACGTGGTAGTCGAGGATCACGTAGTGGAACTCGGGTAGGTAGCGCCGCTCGACCACCCCGGCCAGTGCCCCGACCGCCACCTCGATGCCGGTCTCCTCGAGGACCTCCCGGGCGAGGGCGCCGGCCAGCGACTCCCCCCATTCGACCCGCCCCCCGGGCAGCGACCAGCGCCCCTCGGAGGGGGGCTGGCCCCGCCGGATCAGCAGGATCGAGCCGCCGCGCACCGCCACGGCGCCCACGGCGACCTCCGGCCGGCCTCCCATGCCGGCGGAGCCTACCGAAGTCTCCCCCGAGCTGTTGGCCACGCTGCGCGGCCTTCGGCAACGTCGTAGGGTTGCAGAGGAAGGCCAGCGGAGCCGGAGGCGGAGCGCAGTAAAAGCCGTAGCCAAGGCGGAGCGCAGGAAATAGGTAAGCAGAGATGGCAGCCCGACGACGTAATGAGGGTTGCGGAGGAGGCGGAACAGCGCCCCATGAGCATCACGATCCTCCTCGTGGAGGACGATCCCTCGGTCCGCGAGCTGCTGAAGGTGCTCCTGGAGGTGGAGGGCTACGAGATCGTCGAGGCCCGGGATGGCTTCGAGGGACTGGAGAAGGCGGGCGAGGTCAACCCGGCCCTCATGATCCTCGACCTGATGATGCCCGAGATCGACGGTGAGCGTGTCCTGGCCCGGCTGCGCACGAACCCCGAAACCACTGCCCTGCCCGTGATCGTGGTGAGCGGCCGCTACGAGGCGCTGGACCGCTGCCGCAGCATGATCGGGGACGAGAACGTGTTCGCCAAGCCCTTCGAACCCGTGAAGCTGCTGGACCGCATCGGTTCCCTGGTGGGCCACGTCGGCGACCAGTAGGGCTGCGCCCGCTCGGTTCCTGCCCGGTTCCTACTCCACCGACTCCGGGTCCCACCCCACCCACTGGTCGATGTCCACCCGGATCACCAGGCCGTGCAGCGGGGTCGTCTGGTACTGCGGGTACTTGTCCCGCAGGGCCGCCCGGGCCCGCTCCGCCTCCGGCCCCTCGGGGAGGACCACGCCGCGTCCCCGGGCCTGCAGCCAGGCCAGCCGGCTCCAGTCCTCGTCCCACCGGTCCACCGTGAAGGCCACCTTGGGGTGGGCGCGGATGTCCCGCACCCGGGCAGGGATGTCGGTGGTCTTGGGCTTGCCGTCGATGGCCGTCCAGATCTGGTCGCCGGCCCAGGTGAAGCACACCGGCACCACCCGGGGATCGCCCTGCTGGCCGATCGTGGCGAGGTAGCCGCGGCGTGCCCTGAGCAGGGAGCTGAAGTGTCCGGGGGGCGCCATCGCGGCGGATTATAGAGGCACGGGTGCGCAAATCCCCGGCATGCGCGCGGGTCGGGAGTCCGGGATCTGCCTCAGCCCCCGAACCCCACTTTGCGTGCCCGCTCGGCCTCGATCTCCATGTAGGCGATCCGGCTGGCCGTGACGCCCACCTGCTTGCCCTTGGAGTCGGTGAGCCAGACCATGCCCCCGGTCTCGGCGGAGGCGGCCTTCACCTTGTCGATCAGGTCCTCGGCATCCTCCTCGAGCTCCAAGATCAGCTCCTTGGGTGACTCCACTACCCCGATGCGAACTTCGATCACGCTCGTTCTCCTTCTTGTCGTCGGCCCGTGGTCACTGGACGTGGTGCGAGGAACCCGGGAGCCGGGGCAAAGGCCTGCGAGTAGGATAGGTGAGATGGCTTACGAAGAGCACATCGACCCGCCCGACGACTTCGATGGCGACCCCGAGGAGATCGACGCCGAAGAACGGGAGGCTCTCCAACAGGACTTGGTCGATGTCAATACGCTGAAATCCGTGCTCGCCCAGCGGGGCATCAAGGGCGTCGTCGTGTACTGCCCGGACTGCGAGGACGACCACTTCCTGGGCTGGGACCTCCTGGCGGACAACCTCCGCCAGATCCTGGAGTCGGGCGAGCCGCCGGTCCACGAGCCGGCCTGGGAGCCGGACCCGGACGAGTACGTCACCTGGGACTACGCCCTGGGCTTCCTGGACGGCTACGAGGCCTTCACCGAGGATCGCTCGGGCGAGGACACCTGCGCCTGGTGCGGCAGCCACCTTCCCGAAGGGGGCTATGCCTGGGCCTTCTGCCCCACCTGCGGCCGCCAGCTGGGAGTGGTCAACCTCATGATCGAGCTGCGCAAGCAGGGCTGGTCCGAGACCCGAATCCGTGAGCTGGTGGAGCGTTCCGGCTTCGAGGCGCCGGTGTTCGACCCCGAGACCGCGTCTCCGGCGCCGGAGGAGGCCAGTCTCGACCTCACCGCCGAGGCGGGCGACCCCCCGGACGGGGGAGCGGACGGCGGTCCTGCAGACCCAGACGGAGGGCCGAGCGACACCCCGGATGGCGGGGAGGGGGTCCAAAAGGACTAAGCACCATCTGCTCTCAGGACCTCAAGTCCGCATGCCGGGAGGCCGACGTTCCTGCTCAGCAGGTATCATTTTCCGGACAGTCGAGCAGATCGGATAGCGCAATGCCCCTGCAGAATCGGCTGAAGATTTGGGTCCCGCGCATCCTTGCAGTGGTGCTGGCCTACCTGGCCTACCTCTGGCTGTTCGAGACCCACGCCACATGTGTTTCGGTCTGCACCGCGGGCGAGGCCAACGCGGCGATCGGCCACTTCTTCCAGCGCCAGGAAGGCGTGATCTTCATCATGCTGGCGCTGTCGTGTGCGGCACTGCTGGAGATCGGGCTCATGCTCTGGCTGCTGTCCCGGGGCCGGACCTACACGGTATTCCCCTACGAGTACGACGTCACCTTCGACGACGTGAAGGGCCAGGCCCCGGTCGTCGAGTCGGTGCAGGAGGTCGTCAAGCTCTTCCGGGGCTTCCGGGAGTTCCGGGAGCTGGGCGGCTACCCGCCCCACGGCATCCTCTTCGAGGGTCCCCCGGGCACCGGCAAGACCCTGATGGCCAAGGCGGTGGCGGGCACGGTGGGCGTCCCGTTCATCTACACCTCGGCCACCAGCTTCGCCAACATGTTCATGGGCGTCGGCAACATGCGGGTGATGATGCTGTTCCGCAAGGCCAAGAAGTACGTCAAGCGCTACGACGGCGCCGTGATCTTCATCGACGAGATCGATGCTCTCGGCTCCCGGGGGGCGGGCGTGTCGTCGGCCTCCACGCCGGTCGAGGAGCCCCGCGCCGGCCTCTGGGGCCGGGTCGACCGCTTCATGAGCCCGGGTGGCGGCCTGGGGGCGGGCATCGTCAACGAGCTGCTGGTGCAGATGGACGGCCTCGTGATGCCCAAGGGCATCATGCGCAACGTGCGCCGCTACCTGCGGATGAAGCCGAAGGTGCCCTCCTACAACATCCTCATCGTGGCGGCCACCAACCGGGCGCAGGTGCTCGACCCCGCCCTGCTGCGCCCGGGACGCTTCGACCGCAAGATCCACGTCGGCCTGCCCGATAAGGAGGGCCGGATCGACATCATCGATTACTACCTGGGCAAGGTGAAGCACGCCCCCATCGACATCGGCAAATTCGCCCAGATGACCATTGGCTACTCGCCCGCCCGGGTGAAGAACATCGTCAACGAGGCGTTGATCGTCGCCCTGCAGGACGGCCGGGATGCCCTGACCTGGGAAGACATCTGGCAGGCGAAGCTGATCGACGAGATCGGCCTCAAGCAGCCGGTGAAGTACACCGAGCGGGAGAAGGTCATGACCGCGGTGCACGAGGCGGGCCACGCGGTGGCTGCCCACGAGCTGCGCTCCGAGGACATGCGGATCCAGGTGATCACCATCATCAAGCGCCAGGAGGCCCTCGGGCTCGTGCACTCGATGGAGCTGGAGGAGCACTTCAGCGCCACCAAGGAGAGCCTGCTGACCGACCTGAAGGTGTCCCTGGCCGGCATGGCGGCCGAGGAGATCTGGTTCGGCACCTCCACCAGCGGCGTCGCCGGCGACCTGCAGACCGCCACCCGCGTGGCCCTGCAGTACCTGGGCGTCTACGGCATGGGCGACCAGCTCATCTCCTACACCGTCATCCCCAACGGCGTGACCGGCGACCCCCAGGGGGCGGCCTTCATGCTGGGCCAGAAAGAGATCCGGGCCGAGGTGGACGCCCTGCTGCGGCGCTGCAAGGACGAGGTCTCGGAGATCCTGCGCAACCGGCGGGTCGCGGTCGAGCGCATCCGGGACGAGCTCCTGGACCGGGAGGAACTGGTGGGCGACCAGCTGGAGTCCCTGATGTCGGAGATCTTCCCCGACAAGGTGGCCGCCCGGACGGCCAAGCAGCTGCCCCCCGGCGCGATCTTGTAGCCGACCCCGAAAGGAGGCCCGCCATGGCGGATCCGAAGCTGAAGAGCGAGCTGAAGGAGACCCAGAAGCACCTGCGCGACGCGGTCTCGAGCCTGAAGAAGGCAGCCGACCGGGCAGGGCACATCGCCAAGGCCACCGGCGACGAGCTGCGCCACTCCAAGGAGTTCCACGACGCCCACTCCCAGGCCGGCGACGCCATCAAGGCGATGGAAGCGGCGGCCAAGGCGGCCACCCGGGTGCTGGCCGCCGGGGCGGCGGGGATCGGCAAGTCCGACGAGGTGAAGAAGGTCGCGGCCAAGACTGCGGGCGTCGCCCGCTCGACGGTCGAGGTGGCGAAGACCGCGGGCAAGGTGGCCTCGGACGCCGTGCGCTCCTCGGCCGCGTCCGCGGGCCGGAAAGGGGCCGGGACCAAGGAGAAGAAGGACTCGTAGCCGGTCCGGCCGGCGGGCTACGACTGGCTCAGGACTGGCTCAGGATTGGCTGGTCTGGCGGGGCGCCCACCTGGTGCCGAGCAGTTCGGCCTGCGGGCAGGCGGAGGATTCCAGCTCGGAGAGCAGATCCAGGATCTCGTCCCACAGCAGGGGCGGGCCGTTGCGCCGCTCCAGCAGTTCGAAGGGGACGAGGCCGGTGATGGCGCTGCCGCCCGAGTTGAGGATGAGGACGACTCCCTCGGCGGTGGTGCGTGCCCAGACCAGGCGGTGGCAGACCGGGCACTCGAGCTGGCACAGTGCCGCTTCGCCCTCCGGGTCCATGGCACAGCGGACCTGCTGGGGCTTGACCGTCACCAGGCCGCACCACGGGCATTCCGCCTGCACTTCCACCGTGCACTCCCCCTTACCCCAGGTTCCCCCTCGTAACCCTCCTGCATGGGTGCTACGAGGGGGCTACGAAGACCTGCGTAGGAGAGTTATCGGCCCACTCGGGGAGAGAGGCAAGGGGTGCCAGCATGCCTGTTTTGCGGGGGTGCTAGCACCACCATCACACCGGCCGTTTGGGGGACAACGCGTCTCTACGAGGGGCTGGGGCTCGGCAGTGGGGTGGTGATTGGCGAGGGAATTGGGCTCGGGCTGGGCGACGGGAGCGGGCTCGGCGGCGGGGTCGGGCTGGGCGAGGGGGCGAGCAGATTCAGCAGCCCCGGGGCGCTGGGCGAGGGGATCGGGCTCGGGGTCGGCGAGGTGGCCGGGGCGTTGTCGTTCAGGCTGGTGGGCGGGGCCTCGGTGGCGGTCGAGTTCTGCTGCACCGGGTCGGGGTTCGGGCCGCTCGGGCCGCCGTAGACGTACACCGTCTCACCGTAGGGGGCGGCGCTGGTGAAAAACCAGTCGGCGAACTCCATCGGGAGCCGGGAGCAGCCGTGCGAGGCGGGGTAAGTCGGCACCGAGGGGTACCCATGGAAGGCGATGCCCCCGTTGAAGAACGACGGCTTGTAGAGGTCGCCCAGGGGGGCCTGGTGCCAACCGTTGACCTTCCAGTACACGGTGAAGACGCCGTTGGGCGTGATGGCCTTCTCCGGCTTGGAGTAGCCCTTCTCGGTGTAGGTGCGGCCCGACCCCGTCGACGTGGGCAGGATCTCGCTGACCGTGCCGCCCCGCACGACGTAGACCACCTGGTGGGCGATGTCGAGTTCGATGTGGTCTGCAGGGGTGGCATAGGCCGGCGCCGGGGTCGTGGCGCTGGCGAGCTTGGCCAGGGTGGCGGGGTCGCCCTCGCCCGAGCGGGTCAGGCCCTCGACCTTCTGGAAGGCGACCAGCCCGTCACGGGTGCCGCCGCCGAACTGGCCGTCGACGCTGCCCACCATGTAGTGCAGGGCGGTCAGGCTGGTCTGGATCTGGGTGACCTGGGGACCGGATGTCCCGAGATGCGGGTTGGGGTCGGGCGGCGGCACCGGGCTGGGGCTCGGGCTGGGGGCGGGCGAGGGGCTCGGGCTGGGCGACGGGCTGGGGCTCGGGCTCTGACCCGGGGCGGCGAGGGCGGCGTGGCCGCTGCGGGGGGCGGCCTTCGTGGCCCCGTCCTGGGAGGCGACGAGCGCCAGCACCACGACTGTCGCGGCGGCGATGCTCAGTGCGCCCATCCCGACGCGGCCATGTACCAGGCTCTGCACGTGGGGAAGTTTCACCCACCCCGGCGGAACGCGCCACTGGCTCGCTCCGGGACCTCGGCCTGGCGATCCGGCGCCAAGGGTAGTCTGGGGGCATGCCCGGCCCCGGCGACTCGCTGCCCGTCCTCGACCACGGCTTCGTCCGCCTCGACGCCGCCGAGGCGTCGGACCTCTCGGTGGTGAACGGCGCCCGGGTCTCGTTCCTGCAGATGACCGAGGAGATGCGGCCCAAGGACGAGGGCCTGATCCGCTTCCTCATGCGCAACGGGCACGCCTCGCCCTTCGAGCACAACTTCTTCCGCTACCACATCCGGTGCCCCATCGCCGTGGCCCGGGAGTGGATGCGCCACCGCTGGAGCAGCTTCAACGAGCACAGCCTGCGCTACTCCTCGGCGATCGACGATTTCTACATCCCGGCCGCCGAGAACATGCGCACCCAGGTGGGCAAGCCCGGCGCCTACACCTTTGAGCCGGTGGCACCCGACGTGGCGGCGGCGGCGCAGGACCTGCTGGCCAAGCAGTACCAGGAGGCGTGGAACCGCTACCAGGAGCTGCTGGAGATGGGCGTCGCCCGGGAGCTCGCCCGCCTGGTCCTTCCTGTGGGCATCTACACCGAGTTCTACTGGAGCGTCAACGCCCGGGCGCTCATGAATTTCCTCGCCCTGCGCAACGCCGAGGCGGCCATGTGGGAGATCCGCCAGTACGCCGCCGCCGCCGAGGAGTTCTTCGCCACCCTGATGCCGGCGACACACGCCGCCTTCGAAGAGTTCGGACGAAAGGCACCTTAATGGATGACCCGCTGCTTGCGATCGACTTCACCAGCGCCCTTGTGGTGTGCGCCCACCCCGACGACGGCGAGTTCTCGTCCGGCGGGACCATGGCCCGATGGGCGGCCGAGGGCAAGGATGTTGTCCTCGTGATCATCTCCAACGGGGCCATGGGCTCCAACAACCCCGATGTCGCCCGGGAAGACCTCATCGCCCTGCGGGAGGCCGAACAGCGGGCCGCGGCTGCGGTGGCCGGCCTCAAAGGCGTGGTGTTCCTGGGCTACGAGGACGGCTACCTCGAGGACAGCCATGAGATCCGCCGGGATGTCATCCGCGAGATCCGCCGCTACAAGCCCGATGTCGTGGTCGGCCCCGATCCCTCCACGTTCTATGCCGAGCAGCGCTACGTGAACCATCCCGACCACCGGGCGGCGGGCCTGGTCTTCGCCGCCGCCGTGAACCCGGGCGCCTCGACAACGCCCCTGTACCGGGCGGAGCTCTACGACCAGGGGTTCCTGCCGCACAGCCCGAAGGCCGCCCTGCTGGCGAACACCAACAACGCCGACTACTACGTGGACATCACCGCCCACATCGAGACCAAGCTCGAGGCCCTGCGGGCGCACCACTCCCAGCTAGGGGGGTATGGGGCGCTGGGCGACCGGGTCCGGGAGATGGCGAAGCTGACCGCCGAGCGGGGCGGCACCGGCTTCGAGTACGCCGAGGCGTTCAAGGGGTTCTTTTTCGAGTCCCGCCCCAACGCCCAGACGACGTAGCGTCGCCGGCGATGCCGCGGCGCAGCCGGCGCCTCCCGCCCGGGGTCCGGCGGTGGGGGACCGAACCGGTCGTCGTGCCGCTGGAGGAGATTGCCCAGAGGATCGCCGGCCCGGCGGGGGCGATCGGGGAGGCGGGCTTCGAGGGCCGCTACGTCCGGGGCACGAAGCGCTACCTCTGCCCGTACTGCCAGGGGTGGATCCTGCCGGACGCCGTCCACGTGGTGGCGTTCCCCGCCGGGCTGCCCGAGGAGCGCCGCCACTACCACTCCGGGTGCTGGGCGAAGGTAGGGCGCCGGGGGCTTCCCGGAGGCTGAACGGCGGTGGTGTGACCCCTCAGGTCGGCTGAACTCGGGGACATTCGTCCCGGCCAGTGGGACAAATGTCCCCGAGATGACGTGGGCGCCGGCCCGGGCGACGGCATTGGGCTCGAGGAAGGGCGCCACCCGGGCGGCCGGATCGGTATCGCTGATGGTCAGGCGGCCGCCCTGCTCCGGGGGCGGGGGCGCTGCGAGGAGGCCGGGCGCCGGGTGGGCCGTTTCGCCGGCTTCTGGGGCGGCCGGAAGAGGGCCCGGCCGAACCACCGGATCGTGGCGTCCAGCATCCGGAAGGCGGGGGCGAAGCCGGCGAAGAGCAGCATGAACACGCCCGCGACCAGCAGGGTCGGGCCGCCGCTGGTGGCGAGGCGGTCCGTGCCCATGACGGTCAGGATGCCGCCCCCCAGGATGAGGGAGGCCAGGGCGATGGCGCCAAAGAGCACCGAGTGCGGGATGGGAATCGACACCTTGCGCCGGCGGCGCTCAGTGATCATCCAGACGCACCCGGCGTCGTAGGCCAGCAGGAGGATCAGGGGCAGGGTCGCCTGGTGGGGGAGCAGCCCGTTGAAGGCGACCACCAGCACCAGGGCGGTGAAGACGATCGGGGCGTACACCAGCCAGAGCCACTTGAAGAAGATGCCTCGCTCCCGACGGGCCTTGTCACGGGGACTGGGCCGCGGGATGCGGGGGCGGGAGGCCTTGGGGGCCGCTTTCGCGGCGCCAGCCGGCGGGGCCGTCTGCCCCCGGCCGGTCTGGGGCGGGCGCTTCGATGCCGGGCCGGACTCGGGCTTCGTGTGGATCTTCTGGGGGAAGGGTGCCTGGACGCCGGCTTTGGGGGCACCCTTCGCCGGGGCTGCGGGCCTCGGCGCCGCCGCGCGCGAGGCCGCGGGGCGCGGTGACTGTTGCCGGGGGGGCTGCCGTGGGGCCGCTGGCTTCGGCGGGGCGAGATCGACCGTGCGTCCTTTCACGGGATACTCCCGAGCCGGAGGGCGGGCCCTTACGGGCGCTGCGCCCCTCGCTGCGCTGGAAGGCGGTTGCCCGGTTGACCCCGGGGCGCGCCTGTTAGGGGCACCCGGCGATGCTGCAGGCCGGGGACCGGAGGGGGGTGCTGGCCGCCGTGTCGCTGTGGCCATGGACGAACTGTAGCGCGAGTGGGGCTAAGAAACTATCCGCGTCGTTCCGCAGCCGCCGGGCAGGGTCGCACGGAGAGGTGTGCGGACGGCCCCTGCGCCACTAACGCCCCATCTGGCATGGGGCGCCATCTGTCCTACCTGCGCTTTCCTGCGAGTCTCGCCGCCATCTTGGCGGTCAGGCTCGCAGGAAACGAGTGGATGTACTACTCCACCAGCCCCGCCCCCGCCGCACTGCCGCTCGGGGCCTACCTGCCGCCTTCGAGCAGGCGCCTGAGCTCGCGCAGGTCCCGGGCGAAGACCCGCTGCATCACCGGCGCCAGCGCGTGCAGCCCGGCCCCCGTCGCCAGCCGCCAGGGGAAGGCCCCCGGAGGGATGAGCGACTCCCGCCACCAGAGGTAGGAGCCCGACGGGGTCGGGCGGCAGTGCATGAGGCCCGAGCCCTTCACCCAGCCACGGTGGCGGATCTCCAGCCAGTGCGGGGGCTCCCAGCGGCTGACCACCACGGTGTCGGTGGTGGTGATACCGGCGATGCGCACCGACGCCTTCGCCCGCACGCCCAGACCCTCGCGCTGGTCGCCGATCACCTCGAAGCCGGAGGCCTCCTTCATCCACTCGCCGAGGCGCTCCCAGTCCACCAGCCACGGCCACACCTGCTCGGGCGGGGCGGGCAAAGCGATGGCCATCTCGATGGCGACCGGTTGGACGGGCACCCGGGCACCGTACCAGCGCGATCAGCGTTACCAGCGCTACCGGCGCTACCAGCCAAGATTACGCTGGCATTGATAGGTTCGAGCGGGTGCGGCCGGTCCTCGCTCTCCTCGCGCTGCTCCTGGTCGCCACCGTGGCATGCGGCCGGCCGGCTCCTCCCCAGGGCCTGCAGGTGCGGGCTGAGCCCTGGAAGCTCGCCGCTCCGGTCTCCCGGCCCGTGGTCCTGCCGCTCGGCGGGAGCCTCCTCATCCTGGGGGGCCGCACGGCCCAGGGCTCCCCGTCCACCGGCGTCTTCCAGTTGGATCCCGCCACCGGCGGGCTTACCGCCGCCGGCACCCTCGCCCAGGCCACCGACTCCGCTGCCGGTGCCATCCTGAACGGCGCCGCATTGGTTCTCGGCGGGTCGGGGCCGGCAGGCTCGGTGGTGGAGATCACCTCGGCCGGCGGGAATCCCTCGCTGGGCGCGCTGCCCTCCTCCCGGTCGGGCGCGGCGGCCGCGGTCGTGGGTGCCACGGCCTACGTGCTGGGCGGTGCCCACGCCGGCAAGCCGGTGGCGGACATCCTGGCCACCACCGACGGGACCCACTTCCGGAGCGTCGCCCGGCTGGCGGTCCCGGTGACCAACGCCGCAGTCGCCGTGCACGGCACCGACGTCTACCTCTTCGGTGGGTCCACCACCTTGCAGCCGGTGGACGACATCCAGGTGCTCGACACCCGCTCCCGGCGGGTCAGCGTCGCCGGCCACCTGCCCCGGCCGCTGGCCGGGGCGAGCGCTCTGGCCCTGGACGGGACGATCTACGTCGCGGGCGGGTCCGACGGCGACCGGCCGGTGGACAGCGTCTCGGCCTTCGACCCTTCCCGGCGGCACGTGCGCCGGGCGGGCACACTGCCCCACCCGGTGGCCTTCGCCGGGGCGGCGGTGCAGCACGGCGCCGGCTACCTGATCGGCGGTGAGACGCCGGCGGCCACGGCGGCCGTGGTGACGCTGCAGATCGGGCCGGGGACCCGGGCACCGACGTCCCCGCCGGTCCCGACCGCGAGGGCGGTCAATGCCTCCGTTTTCGCGGCGGGCTCCTGCCTCGCCTTCCCGCCGACCGCCGGCAACCGCCACCAGACCGTGTTCCTCGACGCCGGCCACGGCGGCCCCGACCCGGGCGCCCAGGGATCCACCAGCGACGGCACCCCGATCGCCGAGCGGGAGCTCACGCTGCCGGTGGTCATGGACGCCCTCCCGCTGCTGCGGGCCCACGGCTTCCGGGTGGTCGTGTCGCGTACGACCAATGGCCCGGTGGTGAAGCTGGGGCCGGGCGACGTCAGCGGCCAGATCCTGAGCGTGCAGGGGGAGTTCAACGACACGGCCGCCCGGACGCAGTGCGCCAACGAGGCGCACGCCGCGGTCCTGGTCTCGGTGCACTTCAACTCGGCGGCCAGTGCCTCGGCGGCGGGCATGATGACCGCCTACGACAGTGCCCGGCCGTTCGCCGGCTCGAACAACACCCTCGCCAGCCTGCTGCAGAGCGACATCATCGGGGCGATGAATGCCCGCGGGTGGCAGATCCCCGACCAGGGTGTGGTGGACGACTCGGGGGCCGGCGCCCCGGCGCTGTCCAGCGCGGCGGCCAACTACGGGCACCTCCTGATCCTCGGCCCGGCCGACCCGGGGTATTTCACCACCCCAAGCCAGATGCCCGGCGCCCTGGTCGAGCCGCTCTACCTCACCGACCCGTTCGAGGGCTCGATCGCCGCCAGCGCAGCGGGCCAGCAGGCGATCGCCAGCGGCATCGCCGCCGCGGTCACCAGCTTCCTGACGGCGCCGGCCTCGCCCTCGCCCAAGTAAGGTCTGGCGCATGGCCCTCATCGTCTTCGACCAGCTGGTGGTCGGCGCCCTCCAGTGCAACTGCTACCTGGTCGGGGACCCGGTCACCCGGGAGGCGATCGTGATCGACCCGGGCGACGACCCGGACCGCATCATCGCGGCAGCCGAGGCCCACACCCTGAAGCTGGTGGCAGCGGTGGCCACCCACGCCCACTTCGACCACGTCCTGGCGGCCGACGCCCTCCGGCAGCGCCTCGGGATCCCCTTCCACCTGCACGGCGACGACCTCACCATCCTGGCCATGCAGCAGGAGGCGGGCCTGCTCTTCCTGGGCGAGCGGCTGCCGCCGCCCACCGATGTGGACCACCGCCTGGCCGACGGCGACGAGCTGACCGCCGGGGCGGCCCGGCTGGGGGTGCTGCACACCCCCGGTCACTCGCCGGGCAGCATCAGCCTCCTGGCCCCGGGCGAAGCCCTGTTCTCAGGCGACACTCTCTTCTTCGGCTCCATCGGCCGCACCGACCTCCCCGGGGGCGATGGCGAGGCGGAGCTGGAGTCGATCCGCCGCCGGCTCTTCCCGCTGGGCGACCTCCCCGTGTTCCCGGGCCACGGCCCGGCCACCACCATCGACCAGGAGCGCCGCACCAACCCGTTCGTCGGCGAGCTGGGGGGCTGGGGCGGCTGAGCCGGCCTCGGCCGAAACCCACGCCGGGCAGAGGCCGCGGTGTGCGCACCGGGTGCACAGGGTGCTGGGCCGGGGGCGCCAGTCGCCGGTGCGCATCGCCCGCAGCACGGCGGCGCCCAGGGCGTCCAGCTTGCGCTCCAGGCTCTCCAGCATCTCTAGGGTGGGCCGCAGGGTGAGCACCTCGGGGACGCCGAGCTGGAACAGGCGCAGCTCCCGGGGCAGCTCGCCGAAGGCCCGCCAGCAGATCAGGGCATAGAACTGCAGGCCGAAGAAGGCCCCGAGCGCGTAGGTGTCCGAGGGGCTGCGACCGGTTTTGTAGTCGGCCAAGATCCACCCGCCGTCCGGGTGGCGCTCGATGCGGTCGACGATGCCCCGCAGGGCGGTGTGCTCGGTGGCGTGTGCCACCTTGACCTCGACGTCCTCGACCGCCACGGCGGTGGGGTCCTCAAGCAGGAATGCATTGCGCAGCATGGTTTCGGCCGTGGCGAGCCAGGCGTCCTCGGCATCTCCCGGCAGATCGAGGCCTGCCAGGATCTCCTCCGCCCGGCAGGCATCCCAGACCTCCTGCAGCAGGCGTTCGGCCGCCTCCGGCGTGCGCTCGTCGGGCGGCAGGCGGTAGAGCTCCTCCAGGACGGCGTGGACCAGCGAGCCCCGCGCCCGGTAGGGGTCGGCGGGCTCGGGGAGCCGATCGATGGCCCGGAACTTGTACAGCTGCGGGCAGGCCTTGAAATCCGACGCCCGGGAGGGGGATAGGGAAACCAGCGGGTGCTGCGCCGCCTCAGCAGGTTCCGCCGCTCCGGCGGCGGGGCGCAGCTGGCTGGCGAATTCCATGGACGTAATCCTACGGCGGTCACTCGTCGCCGGCGAACCGGCGCCCGGTGAGCACCAATGCAAGCGGAGCTGACCCCCGCCACGGCCCCGTGCCCTGCCCTTTCGCCGGGTCCGCCGACGAGGCAGCCGAAGAGGTCAGCCGAAGAGGGCCAGCTGCCCCGACACCGGCCGCCGCCCCCGGCGGGGCGGCCGGGCCTGCGGCTCCCGCGTGGGCGGGCGCACCGTGACCGCCGCCAGCAGCGCCGCCTCCTCCCACAACGTGGGTGGCGGCAGGAGGCTCGGCTGGAGCGGCTCGGGCTCGACGTCCCAGACCTCGAGCTGCTCCCAGCCGAAGCGCAGCTGGCTGGGGCCGGGCGCCAGGTCCTCGGGGTCGATCGGCGGGGGGACCAGCCGGAGGGCCGGGCGCAGCCCGTAGTCCATGCCCGGGAACGGGGCCTGGACATCGTCGAAGACCGGGAGCAGGTCGAACATGGGGGTCGAAGGTTACCCCTGAGAACGGGAAATCTCCGGATTTGTCTTTCGACCGGGCGTTCTGCGACCGGGCGCCACTCAGGAGACGGGCGGCAGGTGCACCTCGAACTCGGCGCCCCCTCCCGGGTGGTTGCGGGCCCCCACCGAGCCGCCCTCGGCATCGACCACGTCCCGCACGATGGCCAGCCCCAGGCCCGATCCCGGCCGGCCCCGGGCGGCGGCGGACCGGTAGAAGCGCTCGAAGATGTGGGGCAGGTCGGCGTCGGGGATCCCGGGGCCGTGATCCCGCACCACGACCGAGCCCCGGGCGCTGATCACCTCGACCGTCCCCCCGGGGGGGCTCCATTTCACCGCGTTGTCCAGCAGGTTGGCGATCGCCCGCTCCAGGCGGGCGGGCACCACCCGTACCGAAGAAGCCTCCAGGTCCGTGGCGAAGCTCACCCCCCGGGTCCGGGCGTGGACCTCGGCCCGGGCCACCATCCCGCCCACCAGGTCGGCCAGGTCGGTCTCCTCCCGGGGGGCGGAGCCCACCTCGCCCCGGGCCAGCTCGGAGAGGTTGGCGATCAGCGAGGTGAGCTCGTCCATCTGGAGGACTACATCCCGGCGGATGCCGTCGCGCTCGGCGGGCTCCAGCTCGTCGTAGCGCTGCAGGACCTCGATGTTCGTGCGCAGGCTGGTCAGGGGCGTGCGCAGTTCGTGGGAGGCGTCGGCCACCAGTTGGCGCTGTCGGCTCTGGGATTGCTCGAGCGCCTCCAACAGCCGGTTGAAGTCGGCGGCCAGCTGCCCCAGCTCGTCGCCCGAGGTGACGGCCACGCGCCGGGAAAGGTCGGTGGTGTCGGCCACGGCGCCGACGGTCTCAGTCAGGCGCTCCAGGGGGACCGTGGCCGCCCGGGAGACCAGCCACCCGACGAGGCCGGCCAGCAGGATCCCGGCCGCCGCCACCAGGGAGAGGTTGATGGCCAGCACGCGCAGGTCACGGCGGAACTCATCGAGCGGGATGCCGAGCTCGATGGCCTGGCCCCGGTGCAGGGGCACGGTGAGCACCCGGACCTGGTTGTCCTCGGGGCCGACGGTGGCGAATTGCGCGGCCAGCGTGCCCCGGGCGACCGCCTCGGCGCCGGCAGGGATGGGGAACGTCGGGGTCGCGGGGGCGATGACCGTGCCGGTGACCCCGATGATCTGGGCCAGGCCCCCGGGCCGGTCCACCTCTTCCGAGAGGTCCACGCTGGCGTCGGGGTCGTTGGTGGTGACCACCTGGGTCAAGCCCGCCGTCCGGTCCCGGAGCGTGTCGTCCACCGCGTCGCCCAGCGATCGGCGCAGCAGCACGAAGGTGATGGCGGCTGCGGCGGCGATACTCACCGCCACCGCCAAAGCGGCGGCGAGGGTGACGCGGGCCCGGAAGGTCACGCAGCCATCAAAGCAGCAAACGGATGCCGCGCGGGGTCAGTCCGGCTGGGGTTCCCGGAGGGTGTAGCCGACGCCCCGGACGTTGTGGATGAGCCGGGGCTCACCCTCCGCCTCCATCTTGCGGCGCAGGTAGCTGATGAAGACCTCCAGCGAGTTGGTGGACGACGTGAGGTCGAAGCCCCACACCCGGTCGAGGATCACCCCCCGGGACAGCACCTGGCGGGGGTTGCGCAGGAACAGCTCCAGCAGCAGGAACTCGGTGCGGGTGAGCTCCAGGCGCCGGCTGCCCCGGTAGGCCTCGTGGGCGGCGGGCATGAGGGTGACGTCGGCGAAGCGCAGCTGCTCGGCATCGGCCAGCCCGTCGTCGCCCCAGTCGCCCACCGGCGTCCGGCGCAGCAGCGCGGCCAGCCGGGCGACCAGCTCGGCGAGGGCAAACGGCTTGACCACGTAGTCGTCCGCCCCGGCATCCAGGCCCTCGACCCGGTCGCCGACCGCCTCCCGGGCGGTCAGCATGAGGATGGGCGTCTGGTTGCCGGAGCGCCGCAGCCGCCGGCACACCTCCAGCCCGTCGGGGGCGGGCATGAGGATGTCGAGCACGA
This sequence comes from Actinomycetota bacterium, assembly GCA_035765775.1. Lineage (NCBI taxonomy): Bacteria > Bacillati > Actinomycetota > Actinomycetota bacterium. The sequence goes on from DASTWV010000021.1 coordinate 136,184, forward strand.
TGGCGTCGGGGTTCTGGGTCTCCACCCGGCCGAGGGCCTCGGCCCCGTCGGCCGCCAGGTCGACCGCATAGCCCTCCAGCCGCAGGGCGCGCCCGAGCGACGTCCGCACCGCCTCGTCGTCGTCCACCACCAGGATCTGCATGCCACCATTGTCCGTGCCCCGGTGAAGGGCCTGCTGAGAGCCGGCCCGGGAGTCAGCCCTGCCGTCACCCAGGGCCAAATCATCGCGGGGACATTTGTCCCACTGCCCGGGACGAATGTCCCCGACCTCAGCCGGGGGGTGACGTTGCCTTTGGTCAGTCCAGAGGCGAGGACCGGTCGGCGAGGATGCTCGCCCGGCGCGCCAGCCGGGCCTGCCGCCGGATCCCGGCCTCCCGCATGCGGCGCTTCTCGTCGGGCGTCTCGGGTATGAGCGCCGGCGCCGGGCGGGGCCTGCCGGTCTTGTCGTCGAGGGCGACGAAGACGAGATAGGCGCTGGAGGCGTGGGCCCGCTCGCTGGTCATGACGTCCTCGGTCTCCACCCGCACCCCGACCTCCATCGAGGTGGTCCCGACCAGGTTGACCGATGCCTTCACGGTCACCAGGGACCCGAGCTGGATCGGGCAGACGAACACCATCTCGTCGATCGCGGCGGTCACCACCGGTCCCCGGGCATGGCGGATGGCGCACAGGCCCCCGGCCGAGTCGACCAGCTTCATGATGACCCCACCGTGGACGAAGCCCGCCAGGTTGGCGTCGCCGAGTCCCATCGCCGCGGAGAGTTCCACCTGCGATTCCCGTACGGTCTTGGCGGGGCCGGTGTCAGACATACGGTCGGTAGACTAATCCGCAGGCTGCTCGCCAGCCGCTCCGCACCCTCATCGCACCATCACGCACGTTCAGGAGGCCGCCCATGAGTACAACTGCAACGAGTCTTTCCCGCGGGCCGACCGGTGCCGAGGGCGTCGCCTGGGAGCTGGGCGACCTCTACCGCGGGCCGGACGATCCCCGGCTCGAAGCCGACATGGCCCAGGCCCTCTCCGACGCCAAGGCGTTCCGCACCCGGTTCCACGGCCAGGTCGCCGGCCTTGCCGCCTCTGAGCTGGCGGACGCGGTCGCCGAGTTGGAAGAGATCCAGGCCACGTTCGTGCGGGCCGAGTCGTTCGCCTTCCTGCACTTCGCCACCGACACCGCTGACCCCGCCCGGGGTGCCCTCCTGCAGCGGGTGCAGGAGCAGTCCGCCGCCCTGTCCACCGAGGTGCTGTTCTTCGGCCTCGAGTGGGTGGCCGCCCCCGAGGAGCACGCCGACGCCGTGCTGGCCGACCCGGCGGTCGAGCGCTTCCGCCACTTCCTGGCGTCCGCGCGGCGCTACCGGCCCTACCTGTTGTCCGAGCCCGAGGAGACCCTTCTGGCCGAGAAGGCGCTGACCTCGTCCTCGGCGTGGGCCCGCCTGTTCACCGAGCTGTCCTCCGCCCTCCGCATCCCGGCGGGCGACGGCGAGCCGGTGTCGCTGGAGGAGGCCCTGTCCCGGCTGCAGCAGCCCGACCGCGACGTGCGCCGGGCCACCGCCGAGGCGGTCTCGACCGTGCTGTCCGGGGAGCTGCGGACGCGGTCATACATCTTCAACACCCTGTTGCTGGACAAGGCGACCGAGGACCGCCGGCGGGGCTACGAGAGCTGGATCGCCCCCCGCAACCTGTCCAACGAGGCCTCGGATGCCTCGGTGCAGGCCCTCATCGACGCGGTGATCGCCCGCTACGACATCCCGCAGCGGTTCTACAAGCTCAAGGCCCGGCTGCTGGGCCTGGAGACGCTGGCCGACTACGACCGGATGGCGCCCATCCTGGCCACCTCGGTGCCCACCTCGTGGGACGAGGCCCGGGACATCGTGATGGACGCCTACACGTCGTTCTCCCCGGTCACCGGGGCCATCGTCGGGGACTTCTTCGAGCGGAGCTGGATCGACGCCGCGGTCCGCCCCAACAAGCAGCCCGGGGCGTTCTGCGCCACGACCATCCCGGGCGTGCATCCCTACGTGCTGCTGAGCTTCACCGGCGAGCGGCGCTCGGTGCTGACCCTGGCGCACGAGCTGGGCCACGGCGTCCACGGCGTCCTGGCGGGGGAGCAGGGGCTGATCAACGCCCAGACCCCGTTGACCCTGGCGGAGACCGCCTCGGTCTTCGGTGAAGCCCTCGTCTTTGGGCGCCTGGTGGCGGCCGAGTCCGATCCCGGCCGGCGCCTCGAGCTGCTGGTCGGCCGCCTGGAGGACGCCATTGCCACGATCTTCCGCCAGGTGGCCATGAACCGCTTCGAAGACGCCGTGCACACCGCCCGGCGCAGCGAGGGCGAGTTGGCACCCGACCGGATCTGCGAGCTGTGGATCGCCTCGCAGCGGGCGATGCTGGGCGATTCGGTAGAGCTCACCGACGGCTACCGCATGTGGTGGAGCTACATCCCCCACTTCATCGGGTCACCGGGCTACGTGTACGCCTACGCGTTCGGCTACCTGTTCTCGCTGGCCATCTTCCAGCGCTACCAGCAGGAGGGGCCACCCGTGGTGGGGCCGTACCTGGACCTGCTGCGGGCGGGCGGCTCGGATGCGCCCGAGACCCTGGCCAAGATCGTGGGCCTGGACCTGGCCGACCCCGGCTTCTGGGCCGGTGGCCTGGAGGCGGTCGACCAGCTGCTGGCCGAGGCCGAGGCCCTGGCGGCGGAGACCGGCAAGGGCTGAGGCGGGTTTACCCGGCGACGCTGTAGTCCGGGAAGCCCAGCACCCGAAGGTACCGGCGGGTAGCCGGGGGCAGCGCCGGCGGGCGACACGCCGGGCACCCACCCGGGGCGTGGCCGAGGAAGCGGCCCACCGCCTCCCGCAGGCCCCGCTGCACCAGGCCGCGCATGATCGGGATGCCGGCTTCCCGCAGGGCGGGGTCGGCGTTGGCTGGGGCGGCCGGGAAGGCCGCCATGCGCAGGATGGCGAGGTCCTCGGGGGCGTCGCCGATGGCGAAGGCCAGCGGGCGGCCGGCGAGCAGGCCGGCCATGGCTGTGCCCTTGTTCACCGCCCCGGCCAGGAAGTCGGTCTGGGTGGCCCCGGCGCAGATGCGCAGCGGGACGTCGCCCGCCCGGGCGAGGGCGGCTGCGACGAGGCCGGCCCCGAGCTGGCGCCGGGGCCCGTCCGGGCGGGGGAGGTAGGCGCGTACGACATGGACGTACCGGGTATCCACGACGACGCCGGGCTGGACGTCGAGGAACGCCCGCACCCGGGCCAGCGCCGCCTGGGCGTCGGGCGGGACGAGGATGCGCTCGCGAGCGCCGTCGAACACCACGCTGCCGTACTCGGCGACGCCGCCGGCCAGCCCGTAGGCCCGGCACCGGTCCCGTACGTGGTCGGGGCTCCGGCCGGTGGCGAGGAAGACGGTGTAGCCGTGCGCCCGCAGGGCGCGGAGCGAGAGAGCGCCCGCCGGGGTGAGGAAGGGGAAGCCGATGAGGTCGGCTTCCAGGACCCCGTCGATGTCGATGGCGCAGGCCGGGCCGTCGGGTGCCGCCCGGGGAACGCCGGCCGGGGGAACGCCGGACAGCAGCGTTGCCGCCATGTAGCCCTGGACCGCCCGGGCGAGGCCGCGCCGGGCCTCGGAGGAGGGCAGCGACCCCCGTCGCTCCTCCGCCAGCACGGTCTCGAACTGCTCCAGGAGTCGGGTTTCCGGGCCGGGTGACGGGGGCCGGGGCGCCACCGCGCGCAGGGCGGCGACCAGCCCGCCGAGGACGCGCCGGGAGAGGGTCCAGGCCGGGTCTTCGCCCGGGCGGGGATCGCGAATTGGAGTCGGGCGGGCTCGATCTACCGCGGGCTCCAGCGCCCGCGTGCGGCTGTTCCGGGGGTTGTGTTCCACTTCGGCCAGGCCCAGCAGCTCCATCCGGGGGGCACACCCATGGCCAAGCGGCCCGCGGCTCCCGCCGTTCCATCGCCCATCTGGCCCTCCTCGTCGCTGGTCTGGCACCGAGTGTACGGGTCACAGGTCGTGGACGACCATCTCGGCATAGGCCTCCCCACCGGTCCCGCCGATGGGCATGTGCACCCCGTCCCTGCCGAACCACTGCGGGTTGGCATCGGCCAGGGCGTTCCAGTCGGCCACCGTGCAGTGGCGGGCCGCCGAGCACCCGGCCCGGATCACGGCGTTGTTGGCCGCCACCCAGGAGCAGTACGGGCAGTGGTTGGTGAGGAGCACGAGATGCCGCCCGGCGGCGAGCGCCACGATCTGGTCCAGCTGGGCGCGGGAGAGCCCCCCGTTCGTGCCCAGGTGGATCACCACCCGGGCGCCGAGGGCGCCGCTGGCGGCGAGGCGCTGCAGCTCGGCGATCCCGGTGGCCACCGGCCGGCTGACCATGGCATCGATGGCGATGCCGGGCACCAGCGTGCTGAGGTTGGGGGCGGCGTCGAGCATCACGGAGTCGCCGATGGCGGTCACGCCGCCCGGCGGGGCGGTCGGGCTGGACGGGCCCGCCCCGTACGGCGATGGGATCCGCACCGGGGCCGGAGGGGGGCTCGGAGAGGGGCTGGGCACCGCCGCCGGGGACCGGGGAGGGTGCCCGCTCGCCTGGGGTGCCCGGGCTGCCGAGCGGGCCAGCTGGCAGGCGGAGGCCAGCAGGAACACGAGGGGGATCAGCCTGACTGCCCGCCTCACGTTCCCGGCTGCAGCGCTGCCGAGATCAACTCGGCGTAGGCCTGGGCCCCGGCTGGGCGCAGGTGGATGCCGTCGCTCCAGAACCACTGCGGGTGCGCCGAGGCGATGGCGTTCCAGTCGATGAACACCACATTGGGACGGGCGTGGGCCGCTTCCGCCAGGATCGTGTTGTCGGAGCCCTGCCAGTCCCGGGGGACGTGCACGTTCAGCAGCACCACCGTGCGGTCCCCGGTTTTGTCCAGGAGCGCCCCGAGCGCCCGGGCGTCGATGGTGCCGTTGGTCCCCACGTGGAGGACGAGCGTGGGCCCGAGGTGTCCCTCGGCGAGGATGGAGTCGATCAGGCTGAAGGCGTCGCTCGCCTGGCGGCCCTCCACCGCATTGACCGACGCCCCGGGCAGCGCCGCCTGGAGCTGGGGGGCCGCCCCCAGCATCACGGAGTCCCCGATCGCCGTTACCCCGGCCCCCGCTGGCTGGGCGGGGGCGGCCGGGCTGGCTGCTTTGGCGGCGGGGACCACGCTTTGGCTGTGGGTGGGCGCCGGTACCAGGGTGCGCGGCACCGTCACTGCGGCACGCGATCCGGCCGCCCGGTTGACGGCGTGCGCCGGGGCGGACCCGCTGGTCACGAAGATGCCCAGTACCAGGGCGGCGAGGGCGCAGGCCGAATAGAGCGCGATGCCCGGCCGCCACCGGCCCACGACGGCCAATGCCCGGGAGTCGCGCAGGGACTCCCACCGCAGGTGCTCCCACCGCAGGTGCTCCTGGCCGATCGACCGAAGACGAAGGGCGTTGAACATCGGGCGCCACTGCTCAACCCGGATGCTCGGGCGCCACGCACCGTCGGCTCCCGGCTCGGGCCCGGGCTCCGCCCTGGAGGCCTCCTGCAGCCGGCGCCCGAACGCCTGCACCGAGGCGGCGACCTGGCGCAGGTATGCCCGGATGCCCATCTGGCGAGCCGGCTGCTCGACCCGGCGGTAGCTGGCCTCGGCCGCCGCCACGGTGAGGGCCAGGCGGAAGACCACATCGGCAGCGCCGCCGAACGGCACGTCGAGCTGCGGCCGGGTGTAGACGAAGATCGGCCAGTGCCAGATGTACAGCGAGTACGACCGGTCGCCGATCCACCGCAGGGGGCGGGCACCGAGCAGCAGCCCCAGGCCCCCCTCGCGCTGGCTGGCCGCCACGACGGCGACCGCCGACAGCACGGCGAACGCCAGGAACCCGCCCCGGTACAGGCCGGTGGTGAACTCGCTGGCCAGCAGCATGGATGCGCCCACGCCCGCCAGGGCGATGCCCCCGGCGAGATCCAGGAGCAGGATCCGCTCCGGGCGGCCCCACAGGCGCCCTCCCCGGCGTTCGGCGGCCGCCACCAGGGCCGCCGCCCCGGCGCCCAGCAGCACGCCCATGGCATGGGTGTCGGTCCCCATGTACACCCGGGAGGCGTCGGTCCCGTACGGGACATGCTCATGGATGGCCAGCACGGCCATCCATGCGGTGGAGAGCACGGCGCCGAAGACCGCCACCAGCCCGAGGCGGGTGAGGCGCTGCACGCTGGCCCGCCCGGCGAGCACGAGGGCGGCCACCACGGGCCAGACCAGGTAGAACTGCTCCTCGACCCCGAGGGACCACAGCTGCTGGAAGGGGGAGGGCCGCCCGCTGGCCTGGAAGTAGGACTGGTGCTTGATGACGAACCACCAGTTGGCCAGGTAGGTCATCGAGGCCACCACGTCGCCCTTGAATCGGCCGAGGTCGCGGTGCCAGAAGGTCAGCAGGGCCAGGGTGGTGACCACCAGGACCGCCCCGAGCGCGGGCAGGAGGCGGCGGGCGCGCCGCCGGAAGAAGTCGGGCAGCGAGATCCGGGCCGTCCGCTCCACCTCGGCGATGAGCAGCGAGGTGATGAGGAAGCCCGAGATCACGAAGAACAGGTCCACCCCGAGGAACCCGCCCGGCATCCAGCGGATCCCGGCGTGGTACAGCAGCACCCCGATGATGGCCAGCGCACGCAGGCCGTCGAGGCCCGGGCGGTGGGCGTACCGGGCGCGCCCGGTGGCCGGTCGTGCGGCTGTTCCGGGGGATGCTTCCAGCAGGCTCATGGCGTCTCGGGGGGTCGGTTCTCGGGTTGTCCAGCCGAAACGGTTTCCGGCTGGCGTTCCATACTCCGCCAAACCGACGTCACTGTGGAGGGCCATATTTTACTTACTTGCACCCTTGTAAGCATCGTGGCGAGACGCCTCCCGGACTCCCGGTCGCGCCCGGGTTGGCTCCCACTCGGCTCCCGGGTGCTGGGGAGGGCTGAGGTATGCTCCGCAGCGGCGTGGCGATCCGCTTGGTCCTGGCAGAGGACCACTACCTGGTACGTGAGGGCGTCCGGAGACTCATCGAGTCGGAATCGGAGCTCGAACTCGTGGCGGTCTGTGACACCCTCGACTCGGTGCTGGCGGCGCTCGAGGAACACCGTCCCGACGTCCTGCTCACCGACATCCGGATGCCGCCGACCAACACCACCGAGGGCCTGCAGGCCGCCGACCGCCTGCGGGAACTGAACCCCAACGCCGGGGTGGTCCTGCTCAGCCAGTACGCCGACCCGCAGTACGCCCTCGCCTTCCTCGAGCACGGCTCGCGGGGCCGGGGGTACCTGCTCAAGGAGCGGATCTCGGAGATCGGCCAGCTCCTGGCCGCGGTCACCGAAGTGTCGAAGGGCGGCTCCTACATCGATGCCAAAGTGATCGACGCCCTCGTGCAGGCCCGGAGCCGGTCGGAAGCCTCCCCCCTGACGCTGCTCACCCCCCGGGAGCTGGAGATCCTGGCCACCATGGCCCAGGGCCGCAGCAACGCCGGCATCGCCGCCGCCCTGTCCCTGTCCGACCGGGCGGTCGAGAAGCACATCAGCTCGATCTTCTCGAAGCTGGGCCTGATCGAGGAGTGGGAGGTCCACCGCCGGGTGAAGGCGGTGCTGCTGTTCCTGTCCGACAAGTCCGACGACTAGCGGGCCACCGGCTCACTGCCCGGCCAAACTGGCCGGGAGTCGGAGGTCGGCCGCCCCCCGAGGGGGCCGGGGTGGGGGTGCCTCGCACAGAAGGGGGGGCTGGCACCCTGGCGAGGCTGGGAAAGTCTGTGTGAGGATGCTGCGATGGCTGACGGAGTGGCGGTCTTAATCGTCGACGACCAGGCGCCGTTCCGGCGGGCAGCCTCCGCTGTGGTCCGCCTGACCCCCGGGTTCGCGGTGGTCGGGGAGGCCGAATCGGGTGAGGCGGCGCTCGAGATGGTGGACTCGCTGCACCCGGCCCTTGTGCTGATGGACATCAACATGCCGGGCATGAACGGCATCGAGGCCACCCGCCGGATCACCGCCGACCACCCGGAGGTGATGGTGCTGCTGCTGTCCACCTACCAGGCGGACGACCTGCCCGCCGACGCCGCATCCTCGGGGTTCGCCGCCTACGTCAACAAGGACGATTTCGGCCCGACCATCCTGCGCGACACCTGGGACGGCTGGAAGCCCGCCGGCGTCTGATCCGCTCTACGCCAGCGGGATCCGCCCCCCGATCCGGGTGCCCTTGCCCGGGGCGGAGTCCACGGTCAGGCTGCCCCCGATGGCGCCCACCCGGTCCGCCATGTTGACGAAGCCGGCCCCGAGGCGGCTACGCGAGGCCATGTCGAACCCGGCGCCGGTGTCGGCCACCTCGAAGAGCAGGCCGCCCGCCTCCTCCCGGACCGTGATGGTGGCGGTGGCCCCGGCCCCGGCGTGCTTGCCGGCGTTCTGCAGGGCCTCGAGGCAGCAGAAGTAGACCGCCGCCTCCACCTCCGGCGAGTGCCGCCCGATGCCCTTAGCGTCCACCGTGGTCGGCAGTGCCGAGCGGCCGCCAGCGGCGGCGAGCGCCTCGCCCAGCCCCCGGTCCACCAGCAGGGGCGGGTAGATGCCGTGGGCGAGGTCGCGCAGCTGCTGGATCGCCTCCTTGAGGTCGGCGGAGAGCTGCACCAGCATGGTCTTGGTCTCGCCCGGGTCGGCGTCCACCAGCCTCTGGGCCAGGCCGAGGTTCACCGCCAGGGCGACGAGGTGCTGCTGGGCGCCGTCGTGCAGGTTGCGCTCGATCTGGCGCCGGGCGGCGTCCGACGCGGCCACGATGCGGGACCGGGAGGCCCGCAGCTCCTCGGCCTGCTTGCGCACCTGGTCCAGGGACGCCTGCAGGGCGGAGTCCAGGGCGACGTTGTGCAGGGCACCGCCCACCTGGCGGGCCAGCTCGCCCATCGCCAACTCCTCCTCGGTGCGGAAGCCGTCGTCCATTGGGTTGCGCACCGCCACGACGAGGCCCAGCAGGCGGCCGGAGTGGCTGGCGGGCGCCACCCGGATCGGGCTGTCCTCCCGGCCCGCCAGCAGGGCGGGCAGCCACACCTTCACCCAGGCGGGTCCCGAGCAGCCGGCCCGGGCCACCACGCCCTCCTCCTTGGGGCTGAGCGTGATCGTCGCCGGTGGGCTGTTGGGCACCGAGACCACCCGCTCCAGGCGTCCCTCGGACCCGGTCCACACCTCGGCCACCTTCAGCCCCATGCTGCGGCGCAGCAGCTCGGCCACCTGCAGGAGCAGCTCGTCGAGCGGGACGGCACGGGTCATGCGCGATCCGAAGGTGCGCAGGGCGATGTCGGGGGACTCCTTCTCGCCGTAGACCAGCCGGTTGGAGAAGCGGGAGAGCCGTTCCCGGGCGGGGACGTACAGCAGGGCGGCCACGCCGGCGGCCAGCATCGAGAGGCCGAGCAGGGGGCGCTCGGTGGAGGTGGGCATGTGGCCCAGGCCGATGACGATCACCAGGTAGACCGCGATCACGACGCAGGTCAGGCCCGCCAGCGAGACCGTGCGGGCGAGCAACCAGTCCACGCGGCCCATGACCCTGGGGAAGGAGCCGAAGGCGAGGGCGGCCGGGAGGGGGAGCGTGGCCGCAGCGGCGATCGCGGCGTTGTCGTGCGGCCAGCCCGCCAGCAACCGGGCGGCGAGGGCCACCAGGATGACCTCGACGCCGACGGTCACCGCCCAGCCGAACCACTGCAACCGTTGGCGCTCGATGCCGCGGGAGACCCGGTAGCGCTTGTTGGAGACCCCGATGCCGACGGCGGCGGCCAGCATGCCCTCCACCAGGATGGGCCATAGGGGCAGCGACGGCCGCAGCGCCCACAGGACGACGCCGAGGGCCAGACCGGTGATCCAGCCGGTGGCGACCACCGCGCGGCTCACCCGGCACCGGCCATCGGGCAGCGCCAGGACTACGTTAAGGCCAGCGGCGGGCAGCAGGCCGAGGGCTACCGGGAGGACGAAGTGGGCCGTGTTGCCGGCCAGCTCGCCCAGCGGGTGGGCGTGCCCCCCGGAGCGCAGTGCCCCGGCGGCCAGCACCGCGGCACCGCCGATCAGGCAGCCGCGCAGCACCAAGTCGCCCAGGCGCTCACCCGGCCGGCGCAGGCTGGCGGCAGTGCCCGCCAGCGCCCAGGCGGCCACGACAGCCGTCTCCAGCACCCCGGTGGCCAGGCCGCCGGCCCGGTTGGCCAGGGCGGCGCCCCAGGCCGCCAGGGCTACCGACAGCGGGGCGAGCAGGACCACCAGGCCGCGGTGCAGCCCCGGGCGGACGGCGCCCTCGGGGACGGTGGAGGCCTGCTCGACCAGGCCCGACGAGGCGCTCACCGGCGGGAGTTCCTAGGCCTCGGGTGCCGCGGCCGGAGGCTCGACCTCACGCGCGGCGGGCACGGCCCCTGTGGCGGCCCCGGTGGCGGCCCCTGTGGCTTCGGGCACTGGCGGAGGCTCGGACAGCACCCCGGCCCGGTCCCCGACTGTCTCCTCCACCCGCCCGTCCCGCATGCGCACGATGCGGTCGGCGGGCTCGGCGACCTCGTCGGCGTGGGTGACCAGCAGGATCGACTGGCCCTCGGCGTGCAGGCGGCGGAACAGCTCCAGGATCTCGTAGCCCCCCTCGGAGTCGAGGGCGCCGGTGGGCTCGTCGGCCAGCAGCAGGGTGGGCTTGTTGGCCAGGGCGCGGGCGATGGCCAGCCGCTGGCGCTGCCCGCCGGAGAGCACGCCCGGGGCGCTGCGGGCCTTGTCCGCCAGCCCAAGGAGGTCCAGCAGGTCCCGCGCCCGGCTCTCCGCCTGCTTGCGGGGCATGCCGGCGATCACCGCGGGCAGGGTCACGTTCTCCAGCACGCTCATGCCCTCCAGCAGGTTAAAGAACTGGAAGACGATGCCGATGTGCTTGCGCCGGATGTGAGCGAGCTGGTTCTCGTCCTTGCCCACCAGCGGCGTGCCCGCCAGCAGGATCTCACCATCGCTCGGGGTGTCCAGCCCGGCCACCAGGTTGAGGAAGGTGGACTTGCCGCAGCCCGAGGGCCCCATGATGGCAACGAACTCGCCCTCCTCAAGGGTGAAGTCCACCCCCCGCAGCGCCCGGACCGGCGCCCCCTCAGACTCGTAGCTCTTGTGGACGCCGTGCGCTTCCAGCACCGCTTGGCTCATCACTCACTCCCCCCTTGCACGGGCCCTGGGACGGGCGCCGATATCTCCGAAGCACGTTCCGCAGGCAGCCGCCAGGCCTGCACCGGGGTCTGCCGTCCCTTGACCAGCGCCGGCTCCAGCGGTTCCAGCCCGTCCAGCGGCTGGGACAGCGCCCCCCGGGTGGGATCGCTCAGCACCGTCTGGCCGGGTTCGGCCCACTGCTGGAGGCGCTGGGTCAGGTTGACCGTGTCGCCCACCAGCGAGTACTCCAGGCGCTCCTCGGAGCCGAGCAGGGCGGCGGCGACCTCGCCGGTGGACAGGCCGATCCCCAGGCCGAACGGCTCCCGGCCCTCAGCCTCCCACTGGTCGTTCAGCGCGGCCTGCTCGGCGTGCATCGCCCGGGCGGCGACGACGGACCGGTCGGCGTGGTCAGGCGTCGGCAGTGGGGCGCCGAACACCGCCATGACCGCGTCGCCCACGAACTGCATCACGGTGCCGCCCGTCGCCAGGATGGCGTGGTTCATGGCCGCCCGGTGCTGGTTCAGCTGGCCGGCGAGCACGGTGGGGTCGGTGTGCTCGGCGATGGTCGAGTACCCCCGGATGTCGGACATCAGCACGGTGACGTCGAGGCGCTCGGTCTCGCCGATGCGCCGCCCCTCGGTCCGCACCTTCTCCGCCAGCCCGCCGGGCAGGAGGCGGCTGAGGGTCTCGCCCTGCTCCTCCCGGGAGACGATGGCCTCATGCAGCATGCGCAGCCGGCGCAGCGAGCTCTCGGCCCCGGTGCTGGCCTGCTGAGCCAGGCGCAGGAACAGCCGCTCGACCTCCTCGGAGGCGGCAGCCGGGGTCAGCCCGCGCACCGCGGCGATCGCTTTGATCGGGCGCCCCTCGGCGATGAGGCGCAGGACCTCCTCGTCGGCCTCGGACAGGTCGGAGTCGCGCACGGGGTGGACCAGGGCCTCCACGATGGCGGGGTCGAGCATCGACCCGCCGGTGGCCACGTCTCGCACCGCCTTGGCGAGTTGGTCGCCCTCGGCGATGCGGTCCTTCAGCAGGTAGGCGTAGCCGGCGGAACCCTCGCCCAGCAACGAGATGGCGTACTCCGGGTCGTCGTACTGCGACAGGACGACCACGCCGGTGCCGGGGTGCAGCTTGCGCAGCTCCTTGGCGGCCATGATGCCCTCCTGCTGGAAGGTCGGGGGCATGCGGATGTCGGTGACGAGGACCTGGGGGGCGGCGGCCCCGGCCCCGGCGAGCAGGCTGTCGTAATCCTCGGCCACGCCCACCACCTCGATATCGGGCTCGAGGCGCAGCAGGGCCTGGACCCCGGCCCGCACCAGCAGGTTGTCGTCGGCGAGGAAGACCGTGATCGAACTCATGGGTGATCATTGTGAGGCACACGGCGCCGGGCACAAGGGGGGATGCCCCGCCAGTTCGCGGGGGGCGGGTACCCCCCCGATTTCACCGGCTGGCACGGTGGGTCACGGAGGGGCCGGGCAGTAGCCTTTCGCACCAGAGCCAGAGCGGGGAAACAGCCGTCGCAAGGAGGGGGACATGCGGATTGCTTCGTCGGTCACATCGCTGTCGTGGATTCCGTCGGAGGCGGTGGCTGGTCTGACCAAGCTGCCCTTCGAGGTGGGTATCGGCCACTACGACCCGCCGCCCCCGGATCACCTCGACGACCTCGACGCCCTGCGGGAGGCCGACCGGTTCCGCTTCGCCAACCAGCTGAAGGCGTGGATCGAGGTCGAGGGCGGCAAGATCGTGGGCTACGGCCACGAGGGCCACGGGCACATCGGGTCCACCTCGCTGCGCCTGGGGCCGGTGGCGATGTCGATCCCGGCGGTGGCGTTCCCCGACATCCAGCCCGAGCCCGAGGTCACCGCCACCTCGGTGCGCTTCGTGCAGTCGGCCGGCGGGCGCACGGGTGCCCCGGCGCCGCGACGGGTCCGGCGCCCGCCCTTCGTCCAGGTGACCGCCCCGCTGGCGTGGACCAGCCTGGCCCTCACCATCAACGCCAACGGCACGTCCCACTTCGAGGTGGCCGGCGCCAGCCCCTTCCCGCGCCACTGGGTCTACGACCGCAACGGCGACCTGGCGGCCAAGAGCGGGATGATCGACTTCAAGACCTGGTACCGCAGCGCCTTCACCCGGGACAGCCCCTGGGGTGGCACCGGGTCCAAGGCCCTCATCACCGTGGCCGAGAGCGCCACCGAGCGCCAGATCTCGGCCACCATCATGGGCGGCAAGGGGGTCGACATCCTCAACGTGGCCGAGGGCAAGACCCTGATGAACCAGGGGGACAAGGGCACTGACCTGTTCGTGGTGCTGGACGGCGTCCTGGTGGTGGAGGTGGACGGCGTGGGGGTCGCCGAAGTCGGCCCCGGCGCCATCGTCGGCGAGCGGGCCATCCTCGAGGGGGGCAAGCGCACCGCCACCCTGCGGGCGGTGACGAAGGTGAAGGCGGCCCGGGCCACCAAGACCACGATCGACCCGGCACTCCTGGCGGAGGTGGGCAAGCAGCACCGCCGCGAGAAGGAGTGACCACGTACGACGCAGTGGTCGTCGGCGCCGGCCCCAATGGGCTGGCCGCCGCCGCCACCCTGGCGCGGGCGGGCTGCTCCGTGCACGTCCTGGAGGCGGCCGACCGCATCGGCGGTGGGACGCGCACGGAAGCCATCACCCTGCCCGGGTTCCTGCATGACGTCTGCTCGGCGATCCATCCCCTCGGGGTGGCATCGCCGGCGTTCCAGGCCCTGCCGCTGGCCGAGCACGGCCTCAGGTGGGTCCAGCCCGATGCCCCGGCGGCCCACCCGTTGCCCGACGGGACTGCTGCGCTCCTCGAGCACTCGCTGGACGCCACCGCCCAGGGGCTCGGCGAGGACGGGCGAGCCTGGCGGCGCATCGCCCTCCCCCTGGTGGAGCACTGGGAAGAGCTGGCCTCGTCGATCCTGGCGCCGGTGCTCCGCCCGCCGTCGCACCCGCTGGTGATGGGCCGGTTCGGCATCGGGGCGATCTGGCCGGCGACGACCTTCGCCCACACCCAGTTCCGCACCGAGCGGGCGCGGGCCCTCTTCACCGGGCTGGCGGGCCACTCCATCCTCGACCTGCGCAAGCCGCTCACCGCCTCGTTCGGCCTCACGTTCATGGGCACCGCCCACACCGGCGGGTGGCCGATGGCCGCGGGCGGCTCAGGGCGCATCGCCGACGCCCTGGCGTCCTACCTCGCCGGGCAGGGGGGCACCATCGAGACCGGCCGGAGGGTCACCTCGCTGACCGACCTCCCCCCCAGCCGGGCGCTGCTGTTCGACGTGACGCCCCGCCAGCTGCTGGCCATCGCCGGCGACGCCCTGGCGCCCGCCTACCGGGCCCGGCTGCGCCGGTTCCGCTACGGCCCGGGAGCCTTCAAAGTGGACTACGCCCTGGACGGGCCGGTGCCCTGGAAGGCGCCCGAGGTGGCCCGGGCGGGGAGCGTGCATGTCGGGGGGACGATGGAGGAGATCGCCGCCGGGGAGGCCGAGGTGGCCCGCGGCGGCCACCCGGAGGCGCCCTACGTCCTGTGCACGCAGACCAGCCTCTTCGACCCCTCCCGGGCGCCGGAGGGCCAGCACACGTTCTGGGCCTACTGCCACGTGCCGAACGGTTCCTCGGTGGACATGACCGACCGGATCGAGGCCCAGATCGAGCGCTTCGCCCCCGGGTTCAAGGACCGGGTGCTGGCCCGCCATGCCATGGGGCCGGCGGCGATCGAGGCGCACGACGCCAACTACATCGGCGGCGACATCACGGGGGGGTCACACGGCGGGCTCCAGCTGGTGGCCCGCCCGATGGTCACGCCGCATCCCTACTCCGTGCCGATGAAGGATCAGCGCGCGTTCCTGTGCTCGTCCTCGACCCCTCCGGGGGCCGGGGTGCACGGCATGTGCGGCTGGTGGGCGGCGCAGGCGGCCATGAAGGAACTGGGGTTGGCCCCCGACCGGGTACCGACATGACCGGCGGGCGGGCGGCAGCCGCTTCCTGGGCGCGCCACGACCTGCGCCGGCGGTGGGTCTCCCTGGTGGCGCTCGGGATCCTGGCGGGGGTCACCGCCGGCGTGGCGCTCGCCGCCTTCGCCGGGGCGCGCCGGACGGCGACCGCCCTGCCCCGCCTGGAGGCGGCGACGCACGCCGCCAGCGCGGTGATCTTCGCCTCGCAGGTGGGCGAGCTGAACCCCGACTGGGGCAGGCTCCGCGCCCGGCCCGAGGTCAAGGAGCTGGCCATCTGGGACCTGCTGTTCGGCAGCATCGGCGGCCAGCCCGGTGCGGTGATCTTCGGCTCGGACGACGGCACCTATTTCGGGAGCGTCGACCATCCCATCGTTGTGCGGGGCCGGATGTACGACCCCCGGGCGCCGGACGAGGTGGTGGTGGACCAGCACGCTGTCTCCCAGGCGCCGGTCGGCAGCACGTTCTCCTTCCAGGCCAACGGCCCCGACCAGGCCAACGCGGCGTTTGGCGACCCGCCCGACGGGCCGACCTTCACCCTGCACGTCGTCGGTGAGGTGAAGGAGATCGACCAGTACCTCTTCGTCCCCGACGGCCAGGTCTTCACGTCGCCGGCATTCATCGAGCAGAACCGCAGCCGGATCCTCGCCCTGCCCAATGCCCAGGCGGTGGTGCGGCCGGGCCGGGGTGGCGTGGCCGCGCTGCAGCGCGACGTCCACCAGCTGGTCGCCCCGGGCACCCCCGTGCTCGATCTGGCCCAGGTCAGCCGGCGCGTGACCACCACGCTCGACGTCGAGCGCGTCGCCCTCCTCCTCCTCGGTGTGGCCGTGGTGTTGGCGGGGGGCTTCCTGGTCGCCCAGGCGCTCGGCCGCTCCGCCGCCTTGATCGGCGACGACGTGGCCGCCCTGCAGGCGATCGGGCTCACCCGGAGCGACGTCGCCGTGGCGGGTGCCCTGGCGCAGATCCTGACGACCGCCGCCGCGCTGGTCGTCACGTTTGTGACCGCCGCACTTCTGTCGGACGCCTTTCCCGTGGGGCTCGGCAGGCAGATCGATCCCAACCCCGGGTTCCACATCGACTGGGTCGTGCTGGCGCCCGGCGTCCTGGTGGCGGGAGCGCTGGTCGTCGTCTACGCCTGGGCGGTGGCGCGGCGCACCTACGGCCGGGGTGCGGCGGCCGAGGCGCGGCCCTCCAGCCTCGCCAGTGCCATCCGCCGATCGGCGCCCGCCGCCGTCGGGCTCGGCGCCGGTATGGCCTTCGACAAGGGTCGCGGGGTCCGCAGCATCCCGGTACGGCCCGCCCTGGCCGGGGCGGTGGTGGGTGTGGCCGGGGTGGTCGCCACCTTCTCCATCAACCAGGGCATCGTCTATGCGCTCCACCATCCCGCCCTTGCCGGGGTGAACTGGGACGCCGAGGTGTCCCCCAATCCCGGCGATCTCACGGCCCGGGGGATCAGCCCGGACCTGGCCTCGAAGGTGGAGACGGCGGCGGGCCCCGCCGCGTCGGTGGCGGTGCGCGACCGCTACGTGCTCCCGGTCAACGGCGTCGGGGTGCCGGCCTTCTCGCTCCGGTCCCCGACCAGCGCCACCCCGGCCGCCTTCGGCATGACGGTGACGTCGGGCCGGGCGCCGGCCGAGGATCGCGAGGCCGACATCGGCCCGGCCACCGCCCGGGAGCTGGGCGTGAAGGTGGGCGACCAGGTGCGGATCGGCGACCCGGAGACGACGGTGCGCCTGGTGGGAGCGGCCCTGTTCCCCACCGACCCCCACTCCGAGTTCGACGAGGGGATCTGGCTCACGCCGGGCGGCTACGACGCGCTGGTGCCACCGTTGGGCGACACGCTGACCGGAGGCGATGTCGACCGGCTCCTGGCGGTGCAGGCCCCCCCGGGGGAGTCGGGGGGCGCCCTGGTGGGGCACCTGGGACAGGCTCTGGGCGGCTCCGTGGCAGGCGTGGGCCCGCCGGTCCTGCCGCCTGAGCTCACCAACCTCCGCAACATCACGGTGCTGCCCGTTGCGCTGGCGGTCTTCCTTGCCCTCGTGGCCATCGCCGCGGTCAGCCTGGCGCTGGTGGCCTCCAGCCGCCGCCGGCGGCGGGACTTCGCCATCCTGCGCGCCCTGGGCCTCGCCCCGGCGGGGACCCGCCTGGTCGTGAACTCGCAGGGCACCGCCATCGGGCTGTTCGGGCTGGTGTTCGGCGTGCCGCTGGGCATCGCCGCCGGGCGCCTCGGGTGGCGGCTGGTGGCCCAGCGGGTGCCGTTGGCGGCGGACGCCCCCCTGTCGCTGCTGGCGGTGTTGGCGCTGATCCCGATCACGGTCGCCGTGGTGAACGTCCTCGCCGTCCTGCTCGGGCGCTCCGTCGCCCGCCGTTGGTTCCCGGCGGAGGCCCTCCGTGCCGAATAGCGCGGTCGGGCTCTGCTTCCGGGCGCAGCTGCGCAGCCGGAGGGGCTCGTGGCTGGGCCTCGGGGCGGTGATCGGCCTGGTGGTGTCGGTGTCGCTGGCGGGGGTCGCCGGAGCCCGGCGGACCGCCTCGGCCTACCCGCGCCTGGAGGCGGCCACGAACCCGGCGGACGCGGTGGTGTTCGACACCACCCCCAACCCCCAGATCCCGGCGCTCGACGCCGGGGCGGTGGCGGCCCTACCCCAGGTGGCCCAGGCGGCCAGCATGCGGGTCTTCGACAGCTTCGAGGGCCAACAGTTCGCCAACACCTTCGGGTCGCCCGGCGGCGACGCCTTCACCGTGGGCCGGGGCATCAACCAGCTCCACCTGCGGTCGGGCCGTGCCGCGGACGTGTCGCGTGCGAACGAAGTCGTCGTGGACTACTCGACCGCCGACCGGGACCACCTGCGTCCGGGCAGCCGGCTCCGCCTCCGCCTGGTGCTGCCCGCCCCCGGCGGGCCGCAGTGGATCCCCAACTACCAGTCCACCATGCCCTTCACCTTTACCGTGGTGGGTGTCGTGGCCACGCCGGGCCAGTTCCCGCCCGAGACCGGGTTCTACTGGTCGGGTCCGGGCATCTACGTCACGCCGGCGTTCATCGCTGCCCATGTCAGCGATCTGTCCTACTACGACGCCAACGTGGTGCGGGTGCGGGGTGGCGCCCCCGGCGTCGACGCCCTCACCGCCGCCGTGGGCCAGCTGACGGGCACCGGGTTCCAGCCGGTCATCATCCCGATGGGCCAGCAGTCGGCCCAGACCGAGCGCAGCTTCCACCTGCAGGTAGTGGCGCTGTGGATGCTCTCCGGGCTCCTGGGCCTCGTGGCGCTCCTGGTGCTGATCGACCTGCTGGTGCGCCAGGCGGTGCTGGAGAGCCGGGACTGGCGGACGCTGTGGGCGATGGGCCTGGGGCGCGGCGAGCTGGTCCGCCTGGGCCTGGCCGGGACGGCGGTCACCGGCGGGGCGGCTGGCGTCGTGGCGATCGCGGCGTCCCTGGCCCTCTCCCCGCTGGCGCCCATCGGCGTGATCCGCGACGCCGAGACCCACCCCGGGCTGGCCTTCGACGCCCTCGTGCTGGTCCCGGGGGCGGTGGGCCTCCTGGTGCTGGCCCTGGCGGTGGCGGCGGTACCCCTGTGGCGGGCTGCGCGGGCGGCTACCCGGGTGGAGCCCGGCGAGCAGGTGGTCCAGGAGCGCCCCACGGTTGCCGGCCGGGTGGCAGCGGCGGGGCTTCCGGTGGCGGCCACCGCCGGGGTCCGGATGGCCCTGGAGCCCGGCCGCGGGCCGACCGCGGTCCCGGTGCGCTCGACGCTCGGGGGCGGCATCGTGGGCGTGGCGGCCCTGGTCGCGGCGCTGACCTTCGCGGTGTCGCTCGGCCACCTGGTGCACACGCCGAGGCTGTACGGGGTCACGTGGGACACCGAGGTCACCAACAACAACGGGCCGGACGCCGCCGCCAAGGGGATCGACATCATCCGCTCCGATCCCGATGTCCTCGCCGCCGCGTGGGACTACAACGTGCCGGGCACCTTCAGCGCTGCGGGGCGGGGCTCGGGGGCGGATCCGGTGCAGACCAGCATCCAGGTGCTGGACCCGGTGCACGGGCTGGTCCACCCGGTGATCGTGGCCGGCCGGGAGCCCTCCGCCCCCGACGAGGTGGCCCTCGGCATCCGCACGATGCAGGGCCTGCACCTGCGGATCGGCGACAGCCTGGAGGCCAGCGCCCTCGACCAGGGGGCCCGCCCGTTGGCCGTGCGCCTGGTGGGCCAGGCGGTACTGGAACCCGGGGATAGCTCGGGGGCCCTGGGCACCGGGGCGGTCCTGACCCGGTCCGGCCTGGACCGGCTGGCGCAGGGGTCCACCACGTTCCCGCCCTTCATCATCGCCGTGCAGTTCAAGCCCGGGAGGGACGTGGGCAAGGCGACCGGTGAGCTGCAGGACCGCCTCCAGGCCCTCGACGAGAACTTCGGCGCCACCTCGCCGCAGGTGCCCGACACCCTGGTGAACTTCGGGCAGGTGCGCTACCTGCCCTACGTGCTCGGTGGCCTGCTGGGGCTGGTGGCGCTCCTCGTGCTGGTGCACCTGGTGGTCACCGCCGTCCGGCGCCGCCGGCGCGACCTCGCCATCCTGAAGACGCTCGGGTTCACCCGGGCCCAGGTGCGCCGCACCGTGCTGTGGCAGGCGACGACCCTCGGGCTCGCTGTGCTGGTCGTGGGCATCCCGGTGGGCGTCGGCACCGGGCACTGGTTGTGGGACCTGCTGGCGAACCAGCAGGGGATCCTTCCCGAGCCGGCGACGCCCATCCTGTTGATCGCCGCGGGCGTGGCAGCCGTCCTGGCGGCCGCTAACCTGGCGTCGCTGATCCCGGCGGCCCTCGCCGGGCGGACCCCGCCCGCCCTCGTCCTTCGATCGGAGTAGCGCCATGCAGGTCAGCATCTGCGGGGTGCGCGGATCGACGCCGTCGCCCGGGGCCGAGTTCGTCCGCTACGGGGGCCACACCTCGTGCGTGGCGATCACCGCACCCGGGGACGACCGGCCGCGGCTGGTGCTGGACGCCGGCACCGGGCTGCGCGAGCTGTCGCGGTACCTCGGGGGCGAGGCGTTCCAGGGGACGATCCTGCTCGGCCACCTGCACTGGGACCACACCCACGGCCTGCCCTTCTTCCCGGGCGGGGGGGACCGGCGGGACTCGAAGGTCTCCGTCCTGCTGCCCGAGCAGGGGGCGCCCGCCCGGGACGTGCTGGCCCGGATGATGTCGCCCCCCCACTTCCCGATCATGCCCTGGGACCTGCTCGGGGAATGGTCGTTCGGGTCGCTGGAGGAGGGGGCGCACCGCATCGAGGGGTTGTCCGTGCTGGCCCGGGACATCCCGCACAAGGGCGGCCGGACCTTCGGGTTCCGCATCACCGACGACACCGGAGCCAGCCTCGCCTACCTCTCGGACCACAGCCCGAACAACTTCGGCCCGGGCCCGGAGGGCTTCGGCGAGTACCACGAGGCGGCCCGCACCCTGATCGACGGCGTGGACGTGCTGATCCACGACTCGCAGTACACCGCCGCCGAGTTCCCTGCCAGGGCACACTTCGGGCACTCGGCGATCGACTACACGGTGCACCTGGCCGAGCTGTGCGGGGTCGGCCAGCTCCTGCTGTTCCACCACGACCCGCCCCGCACCGACGATCAGCTAGACGCCATCGTCTCCTCGCTGGCGGCAGCCTCCGTCCCGGTGGCGGCGGCGGCGCAGGGGATGGTGCTGGAGGTGGCCGGGCGGTAGCGACACCCTCACAGATTGTCCACAGCCCGCTCCTGTCCACCTGCGGTCTCCGCCGCTGAGCGCCGGCGTTCCTCGCGCTGGCGGACCAGTGCTTCGACGGCACTCGGCAGCGTCGTTTCGAAGTCGATGAGCTTTGCCCACGTGGGAGTAACCACGATCCGGACCATGCCGTCGTACAGCGAACGGACCTCAGCCTCCCAGTCGACCCGCTGCTCGGCGGTCATGTTGGTCACGCCGGAGGTCTGCAGGAACTCGGCCGGGATGCCCTCGACGATGTCCAATTCGGCAACGCCGCGCAGCAGCAGGATCTTGGGCGGGTGCTCCTCGGTGTCGATGGTCAGCGCAACCGCGGGATGGTGGCGCAGGGCCTTGAGCTTGGGGGCGTTCTTGGTGGTGCACATGACGATGTGCGAGCCGTTCCAGGCAAACCCGATCGGGATGCTGCGGGGTGTCCCGTCGTTGGCGATGTAGGCGAGCCGGGTCATCCCGCGCCCCAGGAGTGCTTGGCTGAGGGGGCGGTTCAGGATCTCGGCAATCTCGTTGGGCTGCACGCTGAAGAACCTACCAGCGGCGCCGGGCCTACTCGGTGCGCAGGGCGTCGGCCGGGTGGATCCGGGCGGCGAGGGCCGCCGGGCCCGCGGCGACCAGGTTCGCCAGCACCAGGGTGCCGGGGATGACGAGTATGAGGGTCAGGGCCGGCGTGATCGGGTCCACCACCGTCCCGAGCGCCCCGGCGATCAGGTCCCAGCCCAGCCGCCCGGCGGCGATGCCGAGGGGAATCCCCACGATCGACGCGATGAGCGCCAGCGTGGTTGCCTGCCAGGCCACGGTGCGGCGCACCTGGCTGCGGTCGAAGCCGAACGTCTTCAGCACGGCGAGGTCGCCCCGGCGCCGGCGCACCGAGCTCACCAGTAGGTGGGTGACCGTGGCGGCCGCCAGGAGGGCGAGAAGGCCAGCCAGCACCAGCGGCAGGTTCTGGACCCGCCCGAAGTTGACCAGGTCGTTGGGCTGCGGCGGGCGCTGGATGAGGAACTGCGGATCGGCGGCGGTCAGGGCGGACAGGAGCCGCTTCTGGGCCCGGGCGACGTTGGCTCCCGGGCGGTAGGCCACCGAGATGATGTACGGCCGCCGCAGCTGGTAGCCGTGCGCCACGTCGGCCATCCGCTCCAGCCCCGCCTCGGTGACCACCACTCCGACCCCCAGGCGCCCGACGAACTCGCCCGGTGGGAGGACGCTCCGGCCCACCACCTGCAGGCTCACCGGGGGGGCGTTCTGGTTCTCGGCGACGGCCTGGATCGTGTTGCCGATCTTCAGGTGCAGCTGGTCCATCGTCCGGGTGCCGAGGGCGATTTCACTGTCGCCGGCCGGCGCCCGGCCCGCCACCACGCGCGGGCCGAGGGCCCCCTTCACCGGGATGAAGGCGATCCCTTGGGTGAGGTAGTGCCCACCGATCTGCACGTCGATGCCGGCGTAGCGGTAGGCGGCCGCCGCCACGTCGGGATCCTTCTGGAGAACCGGCACGGCGGCCGGGACCCCGTCCGGGCCGTTGTTGTTCAGGATGTCGGTGTCCCAGGTGACGCCGTACAGCCGGGGGCTGCCGAGCAGGTGCGTGAGGCTGGCGCCCAGGGTCAGCGCTCCGGCCAGGGCGGCCAGTCCGATGGCGGCTCCGGCCAGCGTGGAGCGGACGGGCACCGCCCGGCGGCCCCGCCCGGGCTCGAGCGCCATCCACACGCCGCAGGTTGCCGCCGGGGAGGCACCACCGGCCGAGAGCCGGGCGACGGCGATCGAGGGCTGGGTCCGGCGCCCGGCGTCGGCTGCCCGGTTGGGGGCCGTGGCCAGCCACAGCGGCAGCGCCCCGAGGACGGGGCACCCGGCGGCGACCGCCAGAAAGCCCAGCCCCAGCACCGCCCAGTTCAGGGCGAAGCCGGGCGAGGGCTCGGCGACCCGCGCCAGGCCGATCGGGGTCAGGGGGGAGATCGCCACGGCCAGGAGCACCGCCAGGGCGCCGCCCACGACGCCGATGATCGCCAGCCGCAGCAGGCCCAGGGCGAAGCCCTGCCCGCGGGTGAGGCCCATCGAGCGCAGCGTGGGGAAGTCGGCCGCGTCGAAGGCGGCGGCCCGGGCGAGGATGTGGCCTAGCACCAGCAGGCCCACAACCCCGATCAGCCCGGCGACCACCCAGAGGGCGAGCGCTTCCAGGTGGGTCGAGCGCTCCACCTCGGCGGCCTGCTCGGACTGCGCGTTCACGGGCACCTGCCGGGTATCCGGGCTCAGGGTCTGCAACTGGTTCTCGGCCCGGTCCGGCGTGGTGCCCGCAGCCAGGCGGACCAGGTCGATGTCCAGCCCGATCAGGTCGCCGGTGTGGGCCCGGTAGAAGGCCGGGGTGGCGTACATGGCGGCACCCGTGTAGTAGTTGTTCGGGGTCTGCGGCGGGAACTGTCCCGGTGCCGCCACCACGCCGACGATGGTGAACGTGATGGGGATGGGGTTCGCCTGCTGGTCGGGCTGGTGGGGGTCACCGTCGAGGCTCCTGTCGGCCAGCACCGTGACCTTGGTGCCCAGCCGGGTGCGGGGGAATGTGAAGTCGACGGCGACCTCGCTCGGGTTCGCCGGGTCGGGGAACCGGCCGGCCAGCAGCTTGGGGCGGTCCATCCCCGACCCGTACGCCTGGCCGTCGGCGCTGGCGATCACCTCGAGGCTGTCCTGGCCGGCGGCCGTGAGGGCCGCCGTGGTGGTGTCCGGGTTCGAGCCGTCGAAGCCGACCTCCTCGAAGCCGAACGAGCGCACGTTCTCCGCTTCGGCGACGCCCTTGGTGGCGGCCACCTGGGCGTGGGTGACCGTGGCCGCATCGGGGTTCGGGATGAAGTCCTCGACGAGGAGGTCGGCGCCCTTGTGGGCCTTGTTGAAGCGGGCGTAGGCGGTGTCCGTGCGGATGGCGCCCGCCATGCCGGCGAGGGCCGGGCCGGCGAACCCCGCGGCCAGCAGCGCGATGGCGAGCCAACCCCGCCACCGCGCGCGCCAC
The DNA here is from genome assembly GCA_035765775.1 of Actinomycetota bacterium. Classification (NCBI taxonomy): domain Bacteria; kingdom Bacillati; phylum Actinomycetota; species Actinomycetota bacterium. Next base: position 160,011 of record DASTWV010000021.1, read on the forward strand.
TCGGCGCCAAACCGGTACCGCACCGCCCCCACGTCCGCAAGTGTGGCATCCCGCAGGTGCGGCGCACAGGGGGCCAGCCCCCGTTTTGGGCTGGGGGCCGCCCCTCCGTTCGGGCTCGCGTTTGCGCAGGGTGGGCGGCTTTCCTGCGAATCTCGCCGCCATTTTGGCGGTCAAGCTCGCACGAACGACCCCTTCGCCCCGCCGCTGGGCCCGGCCGGCCCCTACTCGGCCGTGATCGCTCCCAGGAGCGGCATGCGGGCAGCCCGGCGGGCGGGGCGGATGGCGGCCAGGAGCCCGGCGACGGCGCCCAGGGCCAGGATGACGACCAACTGCGGCACCGGGACCGACAACTTCGTGAGGCCGTCGGACTGGCCCGCTGCCTCGGCCAGGGCGAGGCCGAGCACGAGGCCGAGGCCCACCCCGCCGATCGCCCCGAACAGGGAGATGACCACCGACTCCAAGCGGATCATCGTGCGCAGTTGGCGTCGGGTCTGGCCGACTGCCCGCAGCAGGCCGATCTCCCGGGTGCGCTCGTGGACCGCCAGCGACAGCGTGTTGGCGATGCCCAGCACGGCGATCACGATCGCCAGGGCCAAGAGGACGTAGACGATGCCGAGGACGACGTTGATGGCCGAGCCCGCCTGGGCGAGGTACGTCGCCCGGTCCTCAACCGACGGTTTGCCGAAGGGCGCCGCCGCCTTCTTGACCGCCGCCAGTTGCGGGCCGGCCGGCGCCCCCGGCGGCAGGGTGACGTAGATCTCGGCGTCCAGGCTCTGCAGGGCGTGCGGTGCCCACAGCGCCTGGGGGAGGAGGTAGTCGCCGGTGAGCACCCGGGAGCCGTACAGCGCCCCTACCGTGAGCGCCTGGCGGGTCCCGTCGGGGAGCACCGCCGTGACCGTGCTGCCCAGGTGCCATCCCCGCTTGGTGGCCTCGGCCTGCGACACCGCCAGCTGGTCCGGCTGCAGCTTCGCCAGCGAGCCCGCGGCCGGAGCCAGGTCCAGGACGGCCGGGAGGGTGGCGGGGTCGATGACGCTGACCTGCTCGGCCCGCCCACCGATCAGCGCCTGGCCCTCGCCGATCCCCGACACCGTACCGATGCCGGGGAGGGCGGCGATCGCGCCCACCAACTGGGGGGCGACGCCGCCTGGGCCGAAGCCATCGGCCACCACGGCGATGTCGCCCTTGAAGGCATCGCTCACGCCCGCGGTGCCGGCGGCCGAGATCGACCGGGCGAACACCGTGAACAGCGACACGACGGCCACCCCCACCATGAGCGCGGTGGCGGCGGCCGCCGTCCGGCGCGGGTTGCGCCGGGCGTTCTCCCGGGCGAGGGCGCCCGGCATGCCGCGCAGCGACTCGAACGGGGTGCCGATCCAACCGGCCACGCTCCGAGCTGCCACCGGGCCCAGCACGACCACTGCCACCGTGGCCAGCAGCGAGCCCAGACCCACCCAGCGCAGGCCGTTGGCCGCGGTGGTGACGCCCACCGCCAGGAGGATCGCCCCCAGAACGCCCGCCCCGGCGCCGAGGATCAGCCGGCGGCGCAGCGAGGGCGGAGCCTCCACCGCGGCCCCCCGGAGGGCGGCCAGGGGCGGCACCCGGGACGCCCGCAGGGCGGGGAACAGGCCGGCGCCCACAGTGACCCCGATGCCGACCACGAGGGCGGCGATCACCGTCGTCGGCGAGATGACGAGTCCACCGGCCGGGAGGGCGAAACCGAAGCTGTCGAAGACGCCTTTCAGCAGGCCGGCGATGGCCAGACCGCACGCCAGCCCCAGCCCGCTGGCGGCGATCCCGAGCGCCAGGGCCTCGGCCAGCACGGCGAGGAGGAGCTGGCGCCGGGTGCCGCCCAGCGAGCGGAGCAGAGCCTGCTCCCGGGAGCGCTGGGCCATGAGGATCGAGAAGGTGTTCACGATGGAGAACGTGGCCACCAGCAGGGCGATGGCGGCGAAGATCACCAGGAGCGCCCGCAGGGCGGAGAGGAAGCCGCCGGTCAGGTCGGCGATGGTCTGCTGGGTGACCACAGCCCCGGTCAGGGCCTGGACGTTGGCGGGTAGCACTCGGGCGATGCGGGCGGCCAGCTCCGGCTGGGTGACGCCAGAGGCGGCCCGGACCAGGATGCTGGACACCGAGCCCGGGCGTCCGGTCACGTAGGCCTGCGCCCCCGGCAGGCTGAAGCCCACGTAGGTCGCTTGGCCGAAGCCGTTGGCGTCGCCGAAGGTGACGATGCCCACGATGCGTACCTGGATGGCAGCCGGCGTTTCGACCGTGATCTCCTGTCCGAGCTGCAGGTGGCCGCTGAGGGCGGCGCCCTTGTTGATGACCACCTCGTTGGCGCCGGCGGGGGCCCGGCCCTCGACCAGGCGGTAGGGCGTGAGAGCGGGGTCGGAGATCCAGGCGCCGGCGGTGCGGGGCGGGCCGAGGCCGCCCACCGCGTTGCCGTCCGAGCCGATGATCTGCCCGGAGCCGGTGATCGAGGGCTGGGCGTCGGCCACGCCGGGCACCTTGGCGATCGCGGCCACCAGCGACTGGGGGATGAGCGGCCGGGAGGCATCCAGGCCGGTACCCACCGCGGCGGGAGCGCGGACGACGACGTCGGTCCCGGCGCTGGCCTGGGTGAAGAGCTGGTTGAAGTTGGCGCTCAGGGTGTCGCCCAGGGCGAGCGCCCCGGCGAGGAACCCGACCCCGAGGACGACGGCGGCCAGCATGCCGATGAGGCGGCGCTTGCGGGCCCACAGCCCGGTGAGGATGACGGACAGCATTGGCGGGTCTCCTTTGGTGGCGGGTACCAGGCCTGGCTAGGCGCCCAGGGCCTTCAGGCGGTCGAGGACGGCGCCCTCGGTGGGTTCGGGGAGCGTCCCGACGATGCGGCCGTCGGACAGGAACACCACGGCGTCGGCCACGGCGGCAGCCCGGGGGTCGTGGGTGACCATGACGATGGTCTGGCCCAGGCGGTCCACCGCCCCCCGCAGGTGGAGGAGCAGCTCGGCCCCGGTGCGGGAGTCCAGGTTGCCGGTGGGCTCGTCGGCGAAGATCAGCTCGGGCCGGGTGACCAGCGCCCGGGCGACGGCCACCCGCTGCTGCTGGCCGCCGGAGAGCTCGGACGGGCGGTGGCGCAGGCGGTCCTCGAGGTGGAGCTGGCGGGCGACCTCGTCCACCCACGCCGGGTCGGCGCGGGTGCCTGCCAGTCGGAGCGGGAGGGTGATGTTCTCAGCTGCGGTCAGGGTGGGCAGCAGGTTGAAGGACTGGAAGATGAAGCCGAGGCGGGTGCGCCGCAGGACGGTGAGCTCGGTGTCGGACAGGGTGCCGAGGTCCACCTCGCCCAGGAAGACCTGCCCGTCGGTGAGCTGGTCGAGGCCGGCCAGGCAGTGCATCAGCGTGGACTTGCCCGATCCCGAGGGCCCCATGATGGCGGTGAAGCGGGCAGCGGGGATGTCGACGGTCACCGCGTCGAGGGCGACGACCGCGGTGGGCCCGGTGCCGTAGACCTTGGTGGCGGCGACCGCCCGGGCGGCGGTGCGGAGCATGGTTCGTTGCATGGCAAGCCTCCTAGGGCCGGGTGAACCTGCGCGATGGGCAGGGTCACCATGCTGGGCGCCGGGGGCTCCCGAGTCGTCAGCCGGTGGGCCCTTTCGGTGTCCTCCCGGCCGCCCGTTCCGGGCCGGCCGCGTACCACGCCGGGAGTAGGCCGGGGTCGTCCAGGGTCATACCTCCGGCCGATGACGCCGAGCGCGCGGTGGCCTACGCTCGCGGGATGAGCACGGCGTCGTCGTGGCGGCCACGGCTGGGGGATGTGGCCCTGGCCGCCCTCCTGGCCGGGGTCATGGAGGCCGGCAGCTTCGGGACGTCGCACCACCTCCACGCCCATCGCCCGATGGACGCCGCCGGCGGCCTGCTCATCCTGGCGATCGCCGGGGCGCTGGCGTTCCGGCGCCGCCAGCCGGCGATCGTCCTCGGGGCAGTCTCCGGCCTGCTGCTCGTGTACTTCCTCATCGGCTACGGCCCCGGGCCGGTATGGCTTGCCCTCCTGGTGGCGTATGCCACCGCCGTCGTCCACGGCCAGCGCCTGGCGGCGGGGATCGCCGCGGTCGTGGGTTTCTCGGTCTTTCCCTGGCTGGACGACTGGCTGGGGCGGGGGCCGGCGCCCAATGCGCTAGGCCTGACGTTGCTGGCGGCCGGGCTGTTGGTGCTCTTCGGGGCGGCCGAGGCGGTGCGCGCCCGGCGTGCCCGGCGTGACGAGGAGCGCCGCCGGCGTGAGGAGGAGGCCGCCCGGACGGCCACGGAGGAGCGGCTGCGCATCGCACGCGACCTGCACGACGTGCTGGCCCACAACATCTCGCTGATCAGCGTCCAGGCCGGGGTCGCGCTCCACGTCAACGGCGAGCTGCCCGACCAGGCCCGCTCGGCGCTCACCGCCATCCGGGCGGCCAGCAAGGAGGCGCTCGGCGAGCTGCGCTCGGCGCTGGACGCCCTGCGCCAGACCGGCGACGCCGCCCCCCACAGGCCATCGCCCGGGCTCGCCCAGCTCGACGACCTGGTGGCCGGTGCCCGGGCTGCCGGGCTGCACGTGGCGGTGTCGGTGGAGGGGGTCGGGGGGCCGGTTCCGGTGCCGGTTCCGGTGCCGGTCGATGTCGCCGCCTACCGGATCGTGCAGGAGGCGCTCACCAACGTCATCCGCCACGCCGGTGCGGGTTCGGCCGAGGTAACCATCCGGCGGACCGGCGCGGCCCTGGTGCTCACCGTCGAGGACGACGGGCACGGCTCCGGGGCCGGGACCCTACCGTCCCCGGGCAGCGGCATCCTGGGTATGCGGGAGCGGGCGGCTGCACTCGGGGGGACCCTTAACGCCGGCCCCCGGCCGGGCGGCGGGTTCCGGGTGCACGCCGAGTTGCCGGCGGGGGCTCCGGTGGCCGCGGAGCCCGGGCAGTGATCACGGTGGTCCTCGCCGACGACCAGGCCCTGGTGCGGGCCGGGTTCCGGGCGCTGCTGGAGTCCGAGGACGGCGTCTCGGTCGTGGGCGAGGCAGCCACCGGCTCCGAGGCGGTCAGCCAGGCGCGTCGCCTGCGACCTGATGTCGTCCTGATGGACATCCGCATGCCGGGCACCGATGGCCTCGAAGCCACCCGGGCCATCGCGAGCGATCCCGGGCTGAGCGGCGTGAAGGTGGTGGTGCTCACCACCTTCCAACTCGACGAGTACGTCTTCGAAGCCCTCCGCTCGGGCGCCAGCGGCTTCCTGGTGAAGGACATCGAGCCCGCCGACCTCGTGCGCGGGGTGCGGGCGGTGGCCGGTGGGGAGGCGCTGCTGGCCCCCAGTGTCACCCGCCGGCTCATCGAGGAGTTCGTGGCGAAGTCCCGCCCGCCGGCCCCCCTCCCCGAGCTGCGGCTGCTCACCGAGCGGGAGCGGGAGGTGGTGGCCCTGGTGGCCGAAGGGCTCTCCAACGCCGAGATCGGCGAGCGCCTGTTCGTGAGCGTCGCCACCGCCAAGACCCACGTGAGCCGGGCGATGACGAAGCTCCAGGCCCGGGACCGGGCGCAGCTGGTGGTGAAGGCCTACGAGTCCGGCCTGGTGCGCCCGGGCTGGGCGTGAGGCCCCCGCCTGGGCCGGGTGGGGGCTTTCATGCGAGTCTCGCCGCCATTTTGGCGGTCAGGCTCGCACGAAACGACTCTCCGCCCCGCCCGGGCCGCCCGGGGCCACCTGCTACATCCCCAGAGCTTCCCGGATCTGGGCGACGACCTTGTCCGGGTGGTTGACGAGGTCGTCCCAGGTGACATGCAGCACCCTCCAGCCCAGCAGCATCAGTTGGTTGCTGCGAGCGAGGTCGTACCTCCATTTCTTCCGGCCCCAGTGCCAGGTGAAGCCATCGAACTCGATCGCCAGCTTGATGCTGGGGTAGGAAAAATCGATCCGGTAGGTCTTGCCGCCGATCTTCACCTCGAACTGGCGGACGGGTGGCGGGAGGCCGGCGGAGACGATGAGGCGCTCGAGGAACACCTCGGGCGCGCTGCCGGCGACCGCCGCCCCTGGGTCGCGTGAGTGCACCAGTTGAGCCAGCGCCTGTACCGCCGGCCGGCCCCGCAGCCCGGACTGGTCAAGCCGGCGGCGCAGGAGTTCGAATCGCTCGTCGTCGCGGCGCAGCGCGTCCTCGAACGCCACCGCAAGCTGTGCGGGCGCCAGCACTGAACCCAGGTCGAAGAGCGTCCGCACGATGCCAGTGACGTTGAAGGGGTGCAGCAGCCCGTGCTCCCAGCGCCTCAGGTTGCCGCTGCGGTGCAGCGTGATGCCCTCCGGAGCCACGCTGCGCCGGCTCGTGATGGCCACCACGCCCTGCGGGACCCCATCGAGGCCGAACAGGGCTCCGGCAGACTCATGCGAGATCACCGTCCCGGGGCCACCCCAGAGCTGTGCGGCCAACAGATCGCCCTCCCAGGTGGGCGCTGTGCCGGCCATCCGGTACACGTTCGGGTAGGCCAGCTGCCATGCACCCGACTTCAGCCGGTAGGCGATGGCGTCGGGCTTGATGCCGATCGCCGATACTTGTTTGCGGCTCATAAGTCCTTGTTGACGGGCCGCTAGCTGCCTGAGGGCGTCCTCTCTTTCCCTCTTGGTGCTTTCGCTGCCGTCTGCATCGTCGTCCATCGGCAGAAGCGTACTGAGAGGGTATGACAGTCCGGCGCTACCCGGGGCGCTACCCGGGGACTTGACGGCCCCGCTCTTCCGTGCCACCATTTATCTATGGTGATAGATAAAGAGGGTAACGGTGTCCCGGTCACTTTCCGGCTCGACCCGGGGTCCGGGGTGCCGACCTACCAGCAGATCGTCCGCCAGGTGGAGCATGCGCTGCGCCTCGGCTACCTGGCGCCGGGGGACCAGCTCCCGACCGTCAAGGATGTGGTGGCCGCCCTGGCCATCAATCCCAACACCGTCCTCAAGGCCTACCGGGAGCTGGAGCACAAGGGCCTGGTGGGTGGCCGCCCCGGGCAGGGAACTTTCGTCGAGCGGGCGCTGGATGTCGTGCCGCTGCGGGACCAGCAGGCCCTGCGCAAGGGCCTGGCCCGCTGGCTGGACACCGCCTTCGAGGCGGGGCTCGACGCCGAGGGCGTCGCCGCCCTCTTCGCCAACGCCCTCCAGGACCGCGCTGCGGCCGGGCCAGCGCCGGGGCCGAAGGGGGATCCCCGGGGAAACCTCCCTTCTGAGCAGGACCGGGCCGGGGGCGCCGCGTCGTGAACGCCATCGAGACCCAGGGCCTCGCCAAACGGTACCGGCGGACCTGGGCCCTGGCCGGGTGCAACCTCACCATCCCCGCCGGCCGGGTGGTGGCCCTGGTGGGCCCGAACGGGGCGGGCAAGAGCACGCTCATCCACCTGACCGTCGGCCTGCTGGCCCCCACCACCGGCAGCATCGCCGTGCTGGGCGGGCAGGTCCCCGGGTCGCCGGGCGCCCTCCAGCGGGTCGCCTTCGTCGCCCAGGACACACCGCTCTACAAGAACCTCAGTGCCGCCGACACCCTGCGCCTGGTCGCCAGCATGAGCGCCACCTGGGACGAGGCCAACGCCCGGGAGCGCCTGGGGGCACTGGAGATCCCGCTCGACCGCAGGGTGGGCCAGCTCTCGGGCGGGCAGTACGCCCAGGTGGCCCTGGCCGTCGCCCTGGCCCGCCACCCGGAGCTGCTGGTGCTGGACGAGCCCGTCGCCCGCCTGGATCCCCTCGCCCGCCACGACTTCCTGGCCACCCTCATGGCGGCGGTTGCCGAGGAGGGCATCTCGGTGGTGCTCTCCTCGCACGTCGTGGCAGAGCTCCAGCGGGTCTGTGACTACCTGGTGGTCCTGAACCGGGGGACGGTGCAGCTGGCCGGCGACGTCGACGAGCTGCTGGTGGAGCACCGCATCCTCTCGGGGCCGGCGGAGGGGGCGGCGTCCCTGCCGGCGTCGCTGGCTGTGGTCTCCGAGCAGCGCACCGACCGCCACGCCACCCTGCTGGCCCGCACCGGGGCGGCAGTCTCCCCGCCGCCGGGCTGGGAGGTGTCATCGACCAACCTCGAGGAACTGGTCCTGGCCTACCTGCGCTCCCCGAGCGCCTCCGCCCTGCCCGGCCCGCAGCGGTCGGCGGAGAGCCGGGCCTCGGCATGAGCACTGCCGCCCTCTCCCTGCCGCGCCGGCGGCTCCTCCCGGGACTCAGCTGGGTGACCTGGCGCCAGCACCGGCTGGCCCTGGCCGGCACGTTCCTGCTCCTCGCCGCCTTCACCGTCCTGATGGTGGTGAACGGGCGGGCGATGCACCACGCCTACGTCGCCGACGGCCTCACCACCTGCGGCATCGTGACCGGGCCCGGCTGCGCCGTGCAGCTCGGCCTCTTCGAACAGGCCTACCAGGGCTGGGTGTCGGCCCTCCCCGCCTTCCTGATGCTCCTCCCGATGGTCATCGGCACCTTCCTCGGAGCCCCGGTGGTCGCCCGGGAGCTGGAGTCGGGCACGTTCCGCTTCGCCTGGACCCAGGGCGCCAGCCGGACCCGGTGGACGGTCATCCGGCTCGCGCTCCTGGGGGCCGCGGTCACCGGCCTCGCCCTCGCCTTCGCCGGCGTCTTCACCTGGTGGTACGGCCCGTGGACCGCCATCGACGGCCGGCTGTCCAACAGCATCGGCGCCTACGAGGTGTCGGGCCTCGTCTTCGCCGCCCGGACGCTGTTCACCCTCATGCTGGGGGCGTTTCTCGGTGCGCTGATCCGGCGCACGGTCGCGGCGATGGGGGCCACGTTGCTGGTGTCGGTCGGCGCCGTGCTGGCCTCAGCCCGGTGGCTCCGGTCCCATATCGAGAAGCCCATCCTGGCCGTCATCTCGTCGGCGCACCCGGTCAGCGGCGCCGCCCCGCCCCGCCTGGCCGACAAGCCCACCGCCTGGATCATCTCGCAGTGGACCACCAACGCCGCCGGGGCGCACCTGACCAGCGCCCAGGTGCGCTCCGTCATGCAGCAGGCAGCCGCCACCCTGTTCGGGTCGGGACCCGCCGGGCCGGGCCGGGGGCCGGTGAAGGTGGCGCCGGACTCGCGTGGGCCGCTGCAGAGCTACTTCACCCAACATGGTTTCACGCAGTGGGCGACCTTCGAGCCGGGGAGCCGCTTCTGGCACTTCCAGGGCGTGGAGGCGGCAGCCTACGTGCTGGTTGCCCTGCTGCTGGCCGGCGCCACCGTGTGGTTGGTGCGCCGGCGGAGGGCCTAGACCCCTTCGGTGACCTCCACGGGCTCGCCGTGGACCGCCTTCTTGGCCAGCTGCTTCTCGGAGGGCATCCGCAGATTGCGCACCAGGCCGACCCGGCGCAGCAGACGGAGGACCAGGCCGGTGAGGTCCACCTGCCACCACTCGAGGCCGTGGAACGCCGAGCTGGGGAAGGCGTGGTGGTTGTTGTGCCATCCCTCACCGAAGGACACGATCGACATCAGCCAGTTGTTGGTGGAGAAGTCACCGGTCTCGTAGGGGCGCTTGCCGAAGAAGTGGCAGATCGAGTTGACACTCCACGTGACGTGGTGCAGCAGGAAGATGCGCACCAGGCTGCCCCAGACCAGGGCGGTCAGGGCGTCGTGCCACGAGTGCGTGAGCGCCAGGGCGATAGCCGGCGCGGTGGCGAGGGAAAGCACGGTCCACAGGGGGAACAGGGCGCTCACGACGACGATCGGACGATCCTTCAGCAGGTCGGGGGCGAAGCGGGGGACCACCGTGGTCTCCTCGACGAAGAACCAGCCGATGTGGGCGTGCCACAGGCCCCGCAGGGTCCCGCGCCAGGTCTCGTCGTCGATGAGGTGGGGGGAGTGGGGGTCGCCCTCCCGGTCGGTGAACATGTGGTGGCGGCGGTGGTCGGCCACCCAGCGGATCACCGAGCCCTCGACCGCGAAGGAGCCGGCGATGGCGAGGCCCACCCGCACCCAGGTCGGGGCCTCGAACGCCCCGTGGGTGAGCATCCGGTGGAAGCCCAGCGTGACGCCGAGGATCGAGAAGCTGTAGAGGCCGACCAGCAGTCCCAGGTCCAGGGCGGTGATGCCCCCCCAGAGCAGGCGTAGGCCGACCAGGAGCCCGATGAAGGGGATGATCGTGATGGCAAGCGTGAGGCACTTCTGAGTGCGGAGGAGGGTCGGGAGTTGGACGATCTCGCCCCCGCGGGCGCGCGTGTCTACGGATGATACGGACAAATGAACCTCCGCTCAGAGCGCCAGAGAGGCACTGCCGGAAGAAGACCCGGAGCGCGTTGGACAGTAGCACAAGCATTGTAAGGCAAGACCCTGGGCCCGAGGTGTGCCCGTTCCGGTAGTGTCGGGGTGCTCGGGAACCGGATGAACTGGAGGGCGCGATGAGAAGCCATGCCGAAGCGGTCTGGACGGGGGATCTCCTGCGGGGATCGGGGGTAACGAAGCTCGGTAGCGGCAGCTCCGAGCTCCCGGTGTCCTGGCACTCCCGCACCGAGGCCGCCGGCGGCAAGACGAGCCCCGAGGAGCTGATCGCCGCCGCTCACGCCGCGTGCTACTGCATGGCGCTCGCCTACGAGCTGGGCCAGGCCGGGCATGTCCCCGAACGGCTCGCCACCGAGGCGGTGTGCACCTTCGACCAGCGGGCGGGCAACTGGAAGATCACCTCCATGAGCCTGACCGCCACCGGCCGGGTGCCGGGCTGCGACGACGAGTCGTTCCAGAAGCTCGCCCTGGCGGCCAAGGACGGCTGCCCGGTGTCGCTCGCCCTGGAGGGCAACGTCGCCATCGGCGTGGCGGCGACCCTGCAGCGCTAGACCTCGACGCCTTCGGTCTGGCCCGGCAGGATCCAGCGGGCCGGGAATCTGGCGGCGTTCATCGTGTAGCGCATCGGGCCGGAGGCTTGGAACCGGGCCCTCCCAGGTTGAGGACGGTAGAACTGGCCGTGGACCTGACCCTCCCAGGCGAGGCAGAAGCCGGTGACCGGACCGGCGGTCAGCGTCGCCCCGGGCGGCCCGTGGCGGGCGGGCGTGGCCGTCACCCGGATTTCCCGGCCGTCGCTGGCGGTGAGCGTCGTGGTCTCCCAGGTCTTCGAGCCCCGGGCGTTGCCGCCCAGCCGGCGGGCGCCCTGCGGGGTGGTGGGGACGATCGGGATCGTGGGCAGCAGCGCCCGACCGGCCGGATCGAGGTTGTCGAAGTGCTGGTCGTGCGAGAGCAGCGCGGCGTCGATGCGCCCGATCGCGTCGGCGGCGATGGCGGGGCCGGTGACCTTGGTGCACCCGAAGCCCGGCAGCGGGGCGGCCCGGTACTTGCCGCCAGGAGGGTCGAAGGCGGGTCGCGGGTGAGTACGCCCCGTTAGGCTGCTCAGGAATCCCAGTCCAAGCAGGTCATCGGTCCGAGGGCCCCGAGCTCCAGGGTCACCGCCGCACCGGTGGCGACGGCGACCAGGGTCACGGCGGAGCCGTGGGCCACGGCGAGGGTGCCGGCGGTCAAGGCCAACGCGGTGACCGGACCGGGCGACGTCCAGAGCAGCCGGCCGACCGCCATGGGGGTGGCGGTGGGCACGACCCGAACCTCGCCCGCCCGGGTGGCGACAGCCAACTGGCTGCCGTCCGGTGAAAAGGCGAAGGCGGTGCCCTTCTGGGCGCTGTCGGTCTCGCAGCACGTGTCGTCCCCCACCGGATACTCGGTGCTGATCTCCCCACCCAGCACCATGCCCGCCACCGGGTTGGCGTGCGCCGCCACGACGGCGGTCTGGCTGGCCGACGGGGCGTTTGGGCCCGCAAACAGGCCGTACGGGGGCAGGCTGGGCTTGGGTGCACCGTCGGCGGTGCGGACCTCCATGGACAAGCCCTCCGGGCTGGCGCAGCGCCAGGGCGGTTCCGTAGCTCCGGGCGGGAGGGGCGGGCATGAGTGCTCGATGGGACCGGCGCTGTGGCGGAGCAGGATCAGGCCCTCCGGGCTGGCCGCGAAGCCCGTGAGGTAGCCATTGATCGGGCAGAATCCCGCCGGGGCAGAGGCTTTCACTGTGTAGGGAAGGGTCACGAACGGGGTGGCCCGGCCCGGGGCCGAGAGGCGATCGAGGCGGACGGTCCCTCCCGCCACCGTGCTCGCCAGGATGCTGCCGCCCGCCTGCCACTGGCCCCATTCGTAGCCGCCGGTGACCTCGCCCGTGGTCCAGCGGGTGAGCACTTCGCCGGAAAGAACCCAGAGCTGGCCGTCGGTGCCGATCAGGAGCAACTGTGGGAGGTCCGCCGGCAGGGTCTCGGTCACCGATTGGGTTGCGGGCGGCGCCACAGCCGTGGGCTGCAGGGCCGGGAAGCACAGAGCCGCAGCCTGGTTGGCGGCCGATCCGGCCCGGACCTGTGCCGCCCGGGAGGCCGCCGAGCACCCCGCCAGCAGCGCGGCAAGGGTAAGGGTAACCACGCGCAACGATCGCACGGCGAAAGTGTAGTGCGACACGCGACTCGCCCGGGCTCGCCTCGCACCCGGTATCCGGGGGTTGCCGCACGGGGTAAGGTCTCCGTAGCCACAGAGCCAAGCCACGCGATGGGAGGGAACCTGCAATGAAGAAACTGCTGATCATTCTTGCGGTCCTGGGCCTCGTCGCGGGCGGTGCCGCCTTCCTGAAGACCCGGGGCGCCGCGCGCTAGACGCCGCTCATGCCCGGGCGGGCAGTCCGCTGCCCGCCCGGCGGAACACCTCGATGGATCTCCTGCTCCTGCGGGCGCTGCGCCTCCACCGGTTGTCCGGGCCCGACGCGCTGGCCCGTGCCACCGGGCTGGAGCGGGATGCCGTCCTGCACCGGTTGGTGGAGATGGACGAGGAGGGACTCGTCGAACTCCGCACCGGCCGCATCGCCGGCTGGACCCTGACGCCCGGTGGCCAGACTCGTTTGTCTCAGCTTGCCGCCGAAGAGCTGGCGTCCGGGCACACCAGGGCGGTGGTGGGACGGAGCTACGCGCGCTTCGGGGCCCTCAACGGGCAGTTCAAGGAGCTGTGCACCCGCTGGCAGCTGCGCAGCCGGGACCCCTTGACCCCCAACGACCACCGCGATGTGGGCTACGACCAGGCGATCGTCGACGACTTGTCGTCGTTGCACCGGGGGGCGATGAGTGTGCTCTCCGAGACCGCTGCCGCACTCCCCAGGTTCGGGGCGTACGCCGGGCGCCTGGGCGGCGCTCTCGAGCGCCTGCAGGCCGGAGGCCTGGAGTGGTTCACGAAGCCCGGCATCGGTTCGTACCACGACGTGTGGATGGAGCTGCATGAGGACTTCCTGATGACGTTGGGGCGCGAGCGGGGGGCCGAGGATGCTTGACGTGTCCTCGTCCGGATGAAGCTGAGAGGTTTGCGGCATGGCAAGTGCTGTGTCGGTCCGTCTCGACGATGAGGCGCTGCGTGCATTGGGACAGCTGCAGGCGACCGGGCTCAGCCGGTCAGCGGCAATCCGTCAGGCCCTCCTTGAGTCCGCCTCTCGGCTGCGTCGGCGCCACGCCCTTGCGGCGGAAGTGGCGCGTCTGGAGGCCGATGAGGAGGACAGACGTGAGATGCGCGGCGAACGATGGCTTGGCCGATGGAACCTGCCCCCGATGAGGACCACGACGGAGCGCATCAGGCGTGCTTCCGGTCCGTGGGTGCCGAGTTTGCTGGTGGGCATCGTCATGAGCGGCTCTCGTGGTCGGGGATGAGTTGGACGGTGACGCGGTGGGCGTCGGGGCCAGTGACGGCACCGACGGGGCGCGGGCCGTAGCGGTCGTACTTGGCGTGGTAGGCCGCGTCGATGGCGTCATGCGGAGCGCTCCCCGCGGCGTCCACGAACGTGGCGTCGACGTCGATGCCTGCGGCGCGGATGCGGCCGGCGCCGGCGGCACGGGCACGGCGATACCACGGGCGATCGGGGCCGCCGGCGGAGCGGACGTAGATGTCGTCGCCGATGGCGACGACCCACATCGTGGTGAACGGTCGCAGCGTTCCGTCTGCCCTTCGTGACGCGAGTTCGAGCTCGGTCGCTTCGCCGATGCGGGCAGCTTCCTTGGCGCGCCGGCTCACAGCGAGCCCACGCGGATCAGCGACTTGATGGCCCGGCGTTCGTCCATGGCCGCGTAGGCGTCGGGTGTGTGCTCGAGATCTGTCTCGTAGTCGAGCACGAGGCCGGGGTTTATCTTGCCGGCGAGGACGTCGTCGAGCAGTTCGGGGATGTAGATGCGTGCGGGAGCCGGACCACCACGCCAGGCGACGTTCCGGAAGAACGTCTGGTTGAAGGGCACCGCGCCGTGGGGAACGCCGACGATGCCGATCGTCGAGCCGGGCCGGGCGATGGCCGCCGCCGTGTCGATCGACTGTTGCGTGCCGACGCATTCGAGCGCGGCGTCGACGCCGACCCCGCCGGTCATCTCGACGACGGCCTGGTTGGCTTCCTCGCCGCGGGACTCGACGATGTCGGTGGCACCGAACTCGCGAGCGAGCCGTTGACGGTCGGGATGCCGGCTCAACGCGATGATCCGTTCCGCGCCCAGCCGCTTCGAGGCGAGCACGGCCGAGAGCCCGACCGCCCCGTCGCCGACGACCGCGACCGTGTCGCCACGCCGCACGCCGGCACTCACTGCCGCGTGGTGGCCGGTCGCCATCACGTCGGACAGGGTGAGCAGCGACTTCATGCTCTCGTTCGAGTGACCGCTGCCTGGGACGGGCACGAGCGTGCTGCCGGCGAGCGGGACGCGCACCGCCTCGCCCTGGCCGCCGTCGATGGTGCCGTTGCCGAAGTTCCCGCCCTGGACGCAGGAGATGGTCGAGCCGTTCTGGCAGTGGGGGCATGACATGTCGCTGTAGATGAAGGGCGCCACCACCAGGTCGCCCACCGAGACGGTGTCGACGTCGGCGCCGACGTCCTCGACGACGCCGATGAACTCGTGGCCGATCGGCCCGATCGCGTGGTCGGACTCGCCTCGGTAGTACCACAGGTCCGAGCCGCACACGCAGGCCAACGCCACCCGCACGACCGCGTCGCTCGAGTTCTGGATACGCGGGTCCGGACGGTCACCGACAGTGATGTTTTTCGGTCCGTTGAACAGTGCAGCACGCATGGGAAATTCCTCTCGATCGCTCTTCGGGTTCCCGGCCTCGTATCGATTGAACCGCGGATCGGCGCAGCGAGGGAGACCGGGCTGATAGGGGTACTGGCAGGGCCTCCCTCCTCGGGGGTAGGACCGTAGGGTGAGTGTCGTGGACCCCAGGGACGACATCCGCGAGTTCCTGACCTCGCGGCGAGCGAAGATCACCCCTGAACAGGCCGGCCTGCCCGCCTACGGATACAACCGCCGAGTCAAAGGGCTGCGCCGCGAGGAGGCGGCAATGCTCGCCGGCATCAGCGTCGAGTACTACACCCGCCTCGAGCGCGGCAACGCCGCCGGCGTGTCCGAGGACGTCCTCGAAGGAATCTCCCGCGCCTTGCATCTCGACGAAGCCGAACGCGCCCACCTGTTCGACCTCGTGCGCGCCGCCAACGCCACGTCGACAACAAGCCGTCGGCACCCGTCACAGGAACGGGTCCGCCCCACGATCCAGCGGATCCTCGACTCGATCACCGCCCCCGCCTACGTTCGCAACGGCCGCCTCGACCTGCTCGCCGCCAACGCCCTGGGAGCCGCGCTCTACGCACCCGTGTTCGACACGGCGACCGGGACCCCGAACATGGCGCGGTTCATCTTCCTGAACAAGCGTGCGAGCGAGTTCTTCGACAGCTGGGAGAACATCGCCAACGACGCCGTGGCGATCCTGCGGGCCGAGGCCGGGCGCGACCCCTACGACAAGCGGCTCTCCGACCTCATCGGCGAACTGTCGACCCGCAGTGACGAGTTCCGCGTCCGCTGGGCCGCGCACAACGTGAAGTTCCACCGCACCGGCGCCAAGACCTTGCACCACCCGGTGGTCGGGGACCTGACCCTCGACTACGAGGCACTCGACCTTCCCGGCGACGACGGCCAGCGCATCCTCATCTACAGCGCGGAGCCGGCCAGCCGCTCCCAGGAAGCTCTCGACCTCCTCGCCAGCTGGAGGACCGCACCCGCCGCCATCGACATCGACGAGCGCTGACCCGCACCACAGGAGGACCCATGGGCTTGCAACCGCAGCGCCCGACCGTGAAGGGCCCCGCCGACTGGTTCACCGGCGACGTCTACATCGACTCCACGTCCAACCGCAAGACGACTCGACGCTCAACATCGGCACCGTCCACGACACCCCGGCGCCCGCACCGCCTAGAGGGTCCGGGCAGACACGAGCAGACGACGCGACCTGGTCAGACTAATTGAGCAGCCGATGAACTACGCACTGGTGCGCTTATTAAAACACCTCAACACGGTGCGGGCGGGGGGACTCGAACCCCCAGTGGGTTGCCCCACCAGATCCTAAGTCTGGCGCCTATACCAATTCGGCCACGCCCGCTCCGACTGCCCCGCCATGATAGGGCTGCGTCCCTCAAACAACCCCGGACGCGCCACGCGGGCCGATAACCCGGCCCGCGTGGTACCTCAAGCGGCCTGACTACCGCACGTCGAAGCGGTCCAGGTCCATCACCTTCGCCCACGCCGTTACAAAGTCCCGCACGAACTTCTCGCCGGCGTCGTTCTGGGCGTAGACCTCGGCCACCGCCCGCAGCTGCGAGTTCGACCCGAATACCAGGTCCACCGCTGTGGCGGTCCGGGTCACGGCCCCCGAGGAGCGGTCCCGGCCCTCGTACACGTTGGCTTCGGAGGCCGACGCCGACCACTGCGTCCCCATGTCCAGCAGGTTCACGAAGAAGTCGTTGGTCAGCGCCCCCGGCCGGTCCGTGAACACGCCGTGCGAAGTCCCGCCGGTGTTGGTGCCCAGGGCCCGCATGCCGCCGATGAGCACCGTCATCTCGGGCGCCGTCAGGGTCAGGAGGTTGGCCCGCTCCACCAGCAGCTGTTCGGGGGGCAGCTTCTCGCCCGCCCGCAGGTAGTTGCGGAACCCGTCGTGGGTGGGCTCGAGGACGGCGAACGACTCGGTGTCGGTCTGGTCCTCCGAGGCGTCGGTCCGCCCGGGCGTGAACGGGACGGTGACGCCGTGCCCGGCGCTCTTGGCCGCTTCCTCGACGGCGGCGCAGCCGCCCAGCACGATCAGGTCGGCAAGGGAGACCCTCGTCCCGCCGGTCTGGGCGCCGTTGAACTCCTGCTGGATCCCTTCCAGGGTCGACAGGACCCCGGCCAGGGCCGCCGGGTCGTTGACCTCCCAGTCCTTCTGCGGTGCCAAGCGGATGCGTGCCCCGTTGGCGCCTCCCCGCTTGTCGGTGCCCCGGAAGGTGGCCGCCGCCGCCCACGCCGTAGAGGCCAGCTGGGACACCGACAGCCCGGAGGCGAGGATCTTGGCCTTCAACTCGGCGATGTCCGCGTCGCTGACCAGGTCGTGGTCCACGGCAGGTACCGGGTCCTGCCAGATCTGCGGTTCCGTGGGCACCAGCGGTCCGAGGTAGCGCGAGGCCGGGCCCATGTCGCGGTGGGTGAGCTTGAACCACGCCTTGGCGAACGCCAGGGCCAGCTCATCGGGGTGCTCCCGGAAGCGCTTCACGATGGGGCCGTAAACCGGGTCCAGGCGCAGCGCCAGGTCGGTGGTCAGCATCATCGGAGCGTGGCTCTTCGAGGGGTCGTGGGGGTCGGGCACCGTGCCCTCGGCAGCGGGGTCAGTGGGCTTCCACTGGTTCGCGCCCGCAGGGCTCTTGGTGAGCTCCCATTCGTAGCCGTACAGGTTCTCCAGGAAGCCGTTGTCCCAGGTGGTCGGGTGGTTGGTCCAGGCGCCCTCCAGCCCGCTGGTGATGGCGTCGCCGCCCTTGCCGCTGGCATAGGAGCTGTGCCAGCCGAGGCCCTGCTCCTCCAGGGGGGCGGCCTCAGGCTCGGGGCCGACCAGGGTGGCATCGCCGGCGCCGTGGCACTTGCCGAAGCTGTGCCCGCCGATGATGAGCGCCGCGGTCTCCTCGTCGTTCATCGCCATCCGGGCGAAGGTCTCCCGGACGTCCCGGGCCGCGGCCAGGGGGTCGGGGTTGCCGTTGGGCCCCTCGGGGTTCACGTAGATCAGGCCCATCTGCACGGCGCCGAACGGCTTGGCCAGTTCCCGGTCACCGCTGTAGCGCTCGTCGCCCAGCCAGGTGGACTCGCTGCCCCAGTAGATCTCGTCGGGCTCCCAGACGTCGACCCGGCCGCCGCCGAAGCCGAAGGTCTTGAAGCCCATCGACTCCAGGGCGCAGTTGCCGGCGAAGACGTACAGGTCGCCCCAGGAGATCTTCTGGCCGTACTTCTGCTTGATGGGCCAGAGCAGCCGGCGCGCCTTGTCCAGGTTGGCGTTGTCCGGCCAGCTGTTCAGCGGGGCGAAGCGCTGGGCGCCCGTGCCGCTGCCGCCCCGGCCGTCCTCGATGCGGTACGTCCCCGCCGCATGCCATGCCATCCGGATGAAGAGCGGGCCGTAGTGGCCGTAGTCGGCGGGCCACCAGTCCTGCGACGTCGTCATCACGTCGTAGATGTCCTGCTTCAGGGCGTCGAGGTCCAGGGTGGCGAACTGCTCGGCGTAGTTGAAGTCCGGGTCCAGCGGGTTGGTCAGGCGTGAGTTGCGGTGGAGCACGGACAGGTCGATCTGGTTCGGCCACCAGTCCTGGTTGGTACGGGCCGCATGCGCCTTGGGGGTCGGTGCAGGGATCGCGGGATTCTCGCTCTCAGACACGTCGGTCCTCCTCTCTCGGGGTTCCTTCAGGCAACGGGTTCAGACAGCTGGACGTTCTTGGTGCGGGCGACGCACTCCGGGCAGCGGCCCCAGTAGATGACCTCCGCCTCGTCGATCTCGTAGCCCGACTCGTCGGCGGCCGTCAGGCACGGAGCGTAGCCGACCGCGCAGTCCACATCGACCATGCGGTTGCAGGTGCGGCAGATGAGGTGGTGGTGGTTGTCGCCCACCCGGGTCTCGTACCGCCCCGGGGATCCCGCCGGCTGGATGCGGCGCAGCAGGCCCTTGTCGGTGAGGGTGGAGAGGGCGTCGTACACCGCCTGCCGGGAGACGGCGCCGATCCCCGCCCGCACCACCTTGTCAATGTCGTCGGCGGTGCTGTGCGACCGGTCGCCCACCGCCTGCAGCACCGCCAGGCGCTGGGCGGTCACCTGCAGGCCGGACTGGCGCAGGAGGGCGATGTGGTCACCGGGCGGATCGGGCACAGGTCCACCCTACCGGACCTCTCTGGAGTGTGTCTAGATCTGGGGGGACACTAATTCCGGACTGGATCCATGACGGGCGCCATTTCTCTTGGGATAGGGTTGGCTCTCGACTAACTCCCTCATCACTGGAAGGAGAGCCCGTGCAGGTTGGCATCGGACTTCCCAACACCGTTCCGGGTTCCACTGGCTCCAGTCTCCTCGAGTGGGCGAGGCGGGCGGACCGAGCCGGCTTCTCCAGCCTGGCAACCATCGGCGCGGTCTCCTACCCCTGCTTCGAGGAGCTGACCTCCTTTGCCGCCGCCGGGGCAGTCACCGAGCGGATCCGCTTCTTCTCCAACATCCTCGTGGCCCCGGCGCGCAGTTCCGCCGAGCTCGCCAAGCAGTCAGCGACCGTGGACCAGCTCACCGGCGGCCGGCTCACCCTCGGGATGGGCGTCGGTTGGCGCACCACCGACTTCCAGCTCACCGGGCGCGACTACAAGCGCCGGGGCAGGGCCTTCGACCAGCAGCTTGCCGACCTGCAGAAGTCGTGGTCGGGCGAGCCCATCCTCGAGGGCACGCGGGAGGTCGGGCCTCCCCTGGTGCAGCAGCCCGGCATCCCGATCCTCATCGGCGGCACGGACGACGCCTCGTTCCGGCGGGCGGCGAAGTACGGCGTCGGCTGGACCGCCGGCGGCCTGCCGCCCGATGCAGTGATCGCCAACCGGGCTCGGGCTGAGGCCGCCTGGCAACAGGCCGGCAGGGCCGACCAGCCCCGGGTCGTCGCCCTCATCTACTTCGGCCTTGGCGACACCCAACAGGCGTCGTATGACTACCTCATCGACTACTACAAGGCCGGTGGGATGGAGTTCGCCGAGATGGTCGCCGGCTCCCCGCCCCGCTCAGCCGAGGCGCTGGCCGGGGCGATCGGCGCTTACGCGGCGACGGGCATCGACGAACTGATCCTCGACCCAACCTTCGCTGACCCGGACCAGGTGGACCTGTGCGCCGAGGTGGTGTTCAACCACCCGGCGGTGGGCTGACCGGCCAGCAAACCATGGGCGAACTCGTCGCCACCAGCCGGCTCTTCGGCCGCCTGCGCAGGCGCACGGACAAGCAAGGCTGACTACGCCGCGGGGAGCGCCGCCACTGCTTTCACGAGCTCCTTGGGGTCGAACGGTTTCGTGAGGTAGCGGTCGCAGCCCAGCGCCGAGATGTCCTGGATGGTGGGCGACCCGGCGTGCGCCGACACCACGACCACCGGCAGGCGGTGGAGGGCGTGGTCCGATCGCACCTGGCGCAGCACTTCCCGGCCCCCGATGCCGGGCAGGCCGAGGTCCAGGATGAGCACCGAGGGGGCCTGGCGGCGGAGCCGGGCGAGGGCGTCCTCCCCGGAGGGGGCGATGGCGACCTCGTTGCCCGCCAGGCGCAGGGTCACCGACATCATCAGGGCGATGTCCGGGTCGTCCTCCACGATGAGCACGGTGCGCATCACGCCACCGGCTTGCGCAGGTGCAGGGCGAACCGGGCGCCGCTCGGCCGGGCAGCCTCGTAGCCGATCCGGCCCCCGAACCCCTCGACCAGCTCCCGGGTGATGGCCAGGCCGAGCCCGGAGCCGCTGATGCCGCCCGTGGCCGGCCCCCGGGTGAAGGGGTCGAACAGGTTGGGCACGAGGTCGGCCGGGACTCCTTCGCCGTTGTCGGTCACGGTGAGCAGCACCTCGCGCTCCAGGGTCCGGGCCTCCACCCGCACCCTCGGCCCCCCGTAGCGGTAGGCGTTCACCAGCAGGTTGGTGAGCGCCCGCTCCAGCCCGCGGACATCGGCCAGGGCGGCGACGCCCTCACCGACCTCCAGCTCGACGGAGCTCCCGCTCGGCGGGGGGGCGGCCTCGAGAGCGCTGCGCCCGGCCTCGGCCAGCGACACCGCCCGCAGGGCCACCGCCGGGGTGACGTTCTCGATATGGGACAGGTCCAGCAGGTTCTGCACCAGGTCCCGCACCCGCACGCTCTGACGGTTGATGGCGTCGAGGCAGTCCTCGATGGTCTCCAGGTTCATCTGCCGCCAGGTGTCGGTCAGGATGCCCGCCATGCCGGCAATGGTGGTCAGCGGGGTGCGCAGCTCGTGGCTGGCGTTGGCGATGAAGCTGCGCTCCCGGGCGAAGAGCTCGCAGCGTTCCAGGGCGAGATCGGCCAGGTCGGCGAGGTAGCGCAGGAAGCTCATGTCGTCGGTCCCGAAGTAGGGGGTGAAGGCGCTGGCCCAGATGAGCAGCGACCCCGAGCGCAGCCCCATGGCGATGAGGCCGGGGCGGATCTCGCCATCGCGCAGGCTGTCGCCGATCGTGGTCATCGCCTCCAGCTCGTACTCCAGGCTGCCGTTGAGCCCGTACGAGGCGATCAGCCGGCCCCGGCTGTCGGTGAGGGCGGCCGCCTGGCCGCAGACCATCGAGGTGATGGCCGGGATCAGGACCTCGGCGACCTCCTCCACGGTGCGGGCGGTCATGAGGCGGGCGACCGCTCCCCGGAACGCTTCCTCCTCGTGCTGGAGCCAGGACTTGCGCAGGAACCTCGGCGGGGCGAAGCCGAGGCCGAAGAGGGCAGCGGCCACTAGTGACAGCGACTGGGTGCCGATCGCGATCCCCTGGCGGGCACCTACCGGCGAGGCGCCCGCCAAGAGGATGATGATCGCCATCCCGGTCGACCCCAACGCCAGGAGCCGGAGCCGTCTCCGGGCGATCGCCGGCTCGCCCCGGGCCGCATTCCACAGGCCCACCGCCACGGTGGCCACCAGTACGGTCCACTGCGCCACCAGCGCCAGGGTGTACAGCTCGAACCACGCCGGCCGGTGCCCGGGCTGGGGGAAGTAGGGCAGGGCCAGCGTGGCCCCGATGACGATGCCGGTCATCGTGGGCCCCGCCTGGTGCAGCCAGGGCCGCTGGGGCTTGAGCGACGCCATGAAGCGGTAGAGGCAGTAGGGGAACAGCATCAAGATTGCCAGGAGGCCCTTGGCGGGCCAGAACAGGTCGGGATGCTGGTTCAGGTTCTGGGGGAACTGGTGACCGACCACAATGACGACGGCAACGATGCCGAAGGCTGCCGCGACCCAGCCGGCTGCCTTTCCCCGGCGGGCCCGCCACGCCCGGTAGGAAACGAGCGCCAGGCCCCCGAATGCAACGAGCTGTAGTTCCGTCAGGATCTTGATGGTCTGCACCTCATCTCCCGCCCTGACTGCGTACCGGCCCGGTGGGCACCGGCGATCTCGGTCCCTCTCATCGTCGGAACCTGGGCAGGAGTAGACGATGGCGCGTTGGGATCATTTTTCACCTCACCCAGATGGGGGATCGACGACTAGTGCGCGGGTCAGCGGGGGCTCAGCGGGGGTCCGGGCGGTCGATGTTCCAGTGCCGGCTGACCAGTGCCACCCACCGGCCATCCTCGACGGGGGAGAGGGCAAAGCGCGACACCGTGCGCTGGCCGCTCTCATGGTCGCCGTAGAGGAGCTCAACGGTGACCGGGCGCCGGGCACCGATGGCGCCGACCGCGGCCTGGAACAGCGGGTCGGAGCCGTCGCGGAGGGCGCCCTGCCAGAACCCGGTGCTGCCGGGCGGCACGCAGAGGTCCCGGCTCAGGCGGCGGAAGTCATCGAGGCCGGTGTGCGCCACGGCGCTGGTCAGCCGGTCGGGGCGGAAGCTCCAGCCGTGCAGCACGGCGATGCCGGCGCCCACGTTGCGCAGGGAGATGGTGAGGTAGACGACATCCCCGGGGATCTCGACCCCGGCGTGGCCCCGTCCACGATCACCTAGTGGTCGTCGATGAAGGCGATGTGCTCGGGGGGTCCTGCAGGGCCACCGCCAGCACCAGGGTGGCGCCTGCGGTGCCCAAGGTGGAGAGGGTCGCCCAGTCCGGCATGGTGGGGCGAGCCTGCCATATGCCCGGGTGGGGAGGCGGGTCCGGTGGGCCGCCCGGGTTTCGAACCCGGAACCTTGGGCTTAAGAGGCCCCTGCTCTACCGTTGAGCTAACGGCCCGCAAGCAGACGCCATCGTACCAATCACGAGTCGTACCCCGGGTAGTCGTAGGGGTCCGGGTACGGGACCGGCGGCGCCGGGGCCTCGTGCTGCTGTTGCTGGTAGAGCCACTGGCTGGCGGGATGCGCCGACGCCGGCGGGCCGGCCGGCCCCGGTGGTTCCCGGTATCTGCCTCGGTACGAGGGGCGGCCGTCGTCCTCCGCCACCGCCATGATGAGCGCGATCACCCAGCCGATGATCGTCCAGCTGGTCAGCACGTTGACCACGATGATGTGGAGGAGGTCGGAGCGCCGCTTGAAGGCGGCAATCAGGGTGGGCAGGAAGTAGATGTCGGTCAGGGCTCCGGCGAGGAGGTAGGCCCTGAGGACGTCGTGGCCGAAGGTGTTGGGGAACATGGGCCCCGGATGGTACCACCGGGGGTCTTTGCGACTCTCAAGCGACGGGCGATATTGGTCACCCGCGGCGGGTGGGGAGCTGCGTTCGGGCCTCTATAGTGAAGGGGACCGCCTCGACGCCGTGACCCCCGGGAGAACGCCAAGCCGTGCCGCGCACCGACCGCCCCATCGTGCTGATCGTCACCACCGATGCCCGGGTGCTCCAGGCGGCCCACTCCCTGCCCCAGGACCGCTTCGAGGTGGGCTACGCCCGCTCCTCCCAGGAAGCCCTGGCAGTCGCCCGGCAGGACCCGCCCGAGGTGGCGGTCCTCGAGTTGCGCTCGGGGGACTTCGGGGGCTTCGCCCTGGCCAAGGAGCTGCGCGACATCCCGGGCATGCCACCCTTCAAGCTGGTGATGACCTGCGACCGCCCGCATGACCGCTGGCTCTGCCGGCAGGCGGGCGCCGAGTCCGTGCTGGTCAAACCGTTGTCTGACCCGTCCGCTCTTCTGGAGGCCCTGGACTCCGTTCTGCAGCTCACCGGCTGATCTTCCCTGCGCTCTAGCGCGGTTTTTCCCGATCTGACTTGACGCCGACCTGAATCACGTGCTTAGAATTACCGAACGGTAATTACACGAGCGCACGGAGTTGATTGGTACATGCGGGAACTCTTGTCCTGGCAGTCCATGGCGCGCTGCCTTGAGGTGGACCCCGAGATCTTCTTCCCGGAACGCGGGGGTTCCTCCCGGGCGGCACGCGCGGTCTGCAATACGTGTTATGTGCGGGCCCAGTGCCTGCGCTACGCCCTGGCCAACCGGGAGCAGTTCGGCATCTGGGGCGGGACCAGCGAGCGGGAGCGCCGGAAGCTCAAGAAGCTCGCCTCCTAAATCGGTCCCGGATCCTCCAGGTCCAACGCCACTCCAAAGGCACGGGCAAGCTCGTCCTCCAGCACCTTGGCGGGGCGGGCCAAGTGCAGGGCGTCCATCGAGGACGGCAACGAATGGCGCGGCGCCAAGCCGACCAGTTCGCTCCGCAGAACGCGCACATGTTCGTGCGCGGCCAGCTGTGCTACCTCGTCGTAGGCCGCGCCCACGCCCGTGACTAACGGGCGGATCAAGTTCATCGATACCTGGCACGCCGCCCAGCTGGGCAGCGCGAACCCGAGCGCCCGGACATGCGGCAGCCCCCCGTCCCGCGAGCGGACCTGGGCCGCGATCTGGCGGGCGATGCGCACCCGCGAGGTGTCGAGATCCACGTTGAAGGCCACCAGGAACCCCCGGGCACCGACGGCGACGGCCCCGGCCGTGCGATGGGGGGTGGGCGGCCCGGCGGAGGGGGCCAGGTCCTGGAAGGCCCGCCGGCGGACGTCGGGCAGGCTCACCGGGTCGCCGGCGGCGGCTCCCTGGTAGAGGAACGCCGGCACGCCGAGGTCGCCCGCCCGCTGAGCGTACCGGCGGGCGGCGGCGACAGCAGCCGGGAGGCCGGCGGCCGAAAGGGGGACGAAGGGCACCACGTCCACCGCCCCGAAGCGGGGGTGCACGCCTGCGTGACGGCGGAGATCGATGGCCTCGATGGCGGCCTGGGTCAGGCGGACCAGTGCCTCCTCGAGGGCGGGAGCCGGCCCGGCGACGGTGAGCACACTGCGGTGATGGTCGAGGTCACTGTGGACGTCGAGGACCGCCACCCCCGCCACCCCCGTGGCGGCACCTTCGAGGGCGAGGAGTATGCCGGTGTCCCGGCCCTCCGAGATGTTGACCGGGCAGACCAGCAGGGGGTCGGGCGCGGCCGGCTCCGGGATGGCTGGGCCCGCCCGCTACGGGTAGGGCAGCTCGGACGGGGCCACCGGGTCGGGGCCGGCTGGGGTGTCGCCGGCACCGTCCGGGGTGCCGTTGGCGCCGGCCGGGCCGCCGAGCGCCTGCTGGATGGCGTCGAGGAACACCTCCTCGGGCACCGCCCCCAAGACCTCCAGCCGGTCGTTGATCACGATCTTGGGCACCGCCGACACGGCGTAGGCCTGCGCCATCTCGGGGAACTCCTGCGCCTCGATGGAGGCCGAGCGCACGTTCGGGCTCGCCAGCGCCAGCCGGTGGGCGGTCACGACCGCCCGGGGGCAGTGCGGTCAGGTGGGGGTGACGAAGACCTTCAGCTCGACGGGGGCGGGCAGCTGCGCCAGGGCCTCGACGGTCTCGGCGCTTAGGCCGTGGCCCGCCGCCGACCCGGCCGAGGCGATGGTCTCGATCAGCGAGGTGAACTCGTAGCCGTCGGGCAGGCCCACGAAGCGGACGCCGGCGTCCTCGGCGTCGGGGGTCCCGTTCGCTGGGGCGACCGAGAGCGTCGGCAGGCGGTTCACGCCCCAGCGGGACGCCGCCTCGGGATCCTCCCGCACGTCCACGACCTTCAGGCGTAGGTGCTCGGACAGCGCCGCCAGCTCCTCGAGCAGCTCCTGGGCGGCGCCGCACGTCTCGCAGGTCTGCCGCCCGGGGACGTACAGTCCGGTGTCCGCCTCGGTGAACAGGCGCAGCTCGACGTCGCCGGCCAGCACCGTGGCAAACTGCTCCCGCAGGTAGGCGGAGTCCGTGTCGCTCAGAAAGGCCATGAGCCCAGCTTAGCCGGGAATGCAGCGGCGACTTCGCGACGTTATAACGGTGGAGACATAGGAAAAAGACGACAGGGAGAGGTCATGGCTGAGCCGAAGCGGGGTCGGGACATCGTCAAAGAGGCCAGGGCGGAGGTCGAGCCTCTCGAACTGGAGCAGCTCAACGACATCATCCGGCGCCGGGAACCGGTGACCATCGTCGACGTCCGGGAGGGCGACGAGTGGCGGGCCGGGCACGTGCCGGGTGCCATCCACATCCCCCGGGCCTACCTCGAGCTGCAGGTGGACGACGCCCTGCCGGACAAGGAGGCCCCCGTCATCCTGTACTGCGCCGGCGGCAACCGCTCCGCCATGGCTGCCCGCACGCTGCGGCAGATGGGCTACACGAACCTGCGCTCGCTGACCCGGGGCTTCTCCGGCTGGCGGGACGGCGGGTTCAGCGTCGTCGTGCCCCGCAAATGGACGCCCGACCAGCGGGAGCGCTACTCACGCCACTTCACCCTCCCCGAGGTCGGCCAGGAGGGCCAGGCCAGGATCGCCGACGGCAAGGTGCTCGTGGTGGGGGCCGGCGGCCTCGGCGCGCCCGCCCTCTACTACCTGGCGGCGGCGGGGGTGGGCACGCTCGGCATCGTGGACTTCGACGCCGTGGACATCTCCAACCTGCAGCGCCAGATCATCCACTCGACGTCGCGCATCGGGATGAACAAGGCCGAGAGCGCTCAGCAGACCATCAACGACCTGAACCCGGACGTCAACGTGCGGATCTGGACCGAGCGGCTGACCCCGGACAACGTCGAGGCCATCGTCTCGGACTTCGACGTGGTCATCGACGCCACCGACAACTTCTCCACCCGCTACATGGTGAACGAGGCGTGCGTGCGCCACGGCATCCCGTACGTCTACGGATCCATCTTCCGCTTCGAGGGCTACGCCAGCGTGTTCTGGCCCGCACAGGGGGCGCCGTGCTACCGCTGCTTCTATCCCGAGGCGGCCCCCGACAACCTGGCCCCCACTTGAAACGAGGCCGGGGTCCTGGGCGTGCTCCCAGGCATCGTCGGTGTTGTGCAGGCCAATGAGGCTCTGAAGATCCTCGTCGGCTACGGCGAGCCGCTCACCGGGCGGCTGCTGATGTTCGACGCCATGCAGACCAGCTTCCGCACCCTGAAGCTGCGCCGCGACCCGGAGTGCGCCACCTGCGGCGCCCACGCCGAGGCCTGGCAGGCATGGGAGGAGGGGCAGGCCGGGAAGTCAAGGGGGCCGGCGAAGGAGGCGGTGGCGGTGCGGATGGATTCGCTGCCGGCGGCTGGTCAGTCAGCTGCTGCGCCTGCAGCCGAGCCCGCCAGCGCCAATGGCGCCAATGGCGCCCATGACGCCGATGCCGCTCATGCGAACGGGGCGAAGGCGAAAGAAGGCAAGACCAAGGACAAGGCCAAGCACAAAGCAGGCAAGGCCGCTACCTCTTCCGTCTAGCCCTGGCTGGGCGGTTTCCGGTTCCGGCGCCGTCGGGGCTGGTCCCGATTCTGTGTACGCCGGGGTGCCATCGCCAGGCACGCCCATGTGCACAGAATTCAAGTCACGACGAATTGTTCGACCGCCCCAGTCACCAGCGGCCGGGTGCTACGAGCCGAAATTGTCGAAGGTCGGGACGTCGGCGACGCCTGCGACCAGGGCAGGCGCCGGGTCGGTGATGGCCGCCGGGGTCCCGAAGTCGTAGTTCTCGACGGTGAAGGTCATCACCGGCGTTGCCGGCAATGCGGTCCCGAAGGCACTGCCGAAACCATTCAGGAACTGCATCAGGGCGTGGTTCGCCGAGGCGAAGTCGTAGGTGATCATCATCCGCAACACCCGCCCCCGGCCGTCGAGCCAGATGTCTACGGGGAGCTGGCCGGGGATGACGTCGAGGCTGCCGAACGGGTCGCCCGGCGACGGCGACGCCACCACCCCGGCTGCGGCTCCCATCTTCGGCGGGTCGATCGTCGTCTTGTAGTGCGTTGCCGGTACGCCGCGCACGGACTCCTGCCCAACCACCGTCGCCGTCGTCCCCAGCGCCGAGAGCGCAATGAGCGCGTGGGCGGGATCGGCCAGGCCGACGCTGTCGGACAGGCTGTAGGGGCCGGTGTCATCCGGGTTGGAACCCCCGTCGAACATGCCGGAGGACGAGAACCGCGCCCAAGCCTTCCCCCGGGGGGCGACCGATGGCGGCAGGCTCAGGTAGACGGTGTCGCCGTCCACCACGAGGTTGGGGTGCTGGAGCCCGGCGGGGACCGAACCGGCGTCTTGCTGGTCCGAGGCGGTGAGCGTCATCTGCAGACTCGACCGCTCTGATGTGGCGTTGAATGTGCCGGTACCCGTGACGATCGTCCCGCCGCCCTGGTCCGGCGTGCCGCTCATCTCCCCGTCGTAGGTCACGTGGTAGCTGCCGGCCGCCAGGGTGGCATCGTGCGCCGCGGCCAACGCAGCCCGGGCGGCGGATGACTCACCCGATCCTGCCGAATTCCCGGCCGACACCTGGGTGCGGCCACAGGCAGCGGCAACCAAGCCCGCAGACAGGAGGACCATGATGCGTTGAACCGGCCGGACGGGCTTCAGGATCACGGCACGGAATATCGTCCCGAGAGGCGGATATCTGAAGGAACTTCGGCAGAAGGGTGTCCGGACCTGGGGTCAAGGAGTTTGTTGGGGCCCTGGTACAGCTACCAGCTGTACCACTCCACCAAGAAGGTCCAGCCCGGCTGCCCGGCTCCCCGGCTGCCCGGACCGGGCTCCCGGCTTGGTGAGCCGGGCAACTCTAGTGCCGGCGGCGGCCTCCGCCCCGGGGTCCGCCACCGGTGCGCCGGCGGGGCGGCTGGTTGCCCTTGGCCTTCTTGCGGACCGGCCGGCGGGGCGCCGAGGGGTCCTCGGAGGGCAGCGGGGTGCGGTTGGCGAGGGTCAGGGCCACCGCATCGGCGATCTCCTCGCGGATGTCGTCGCCCACGTCCGCCCCCACCATGAGCTGGAAAAGAACGCTGCGTTCGAGCTGCTCGATCGAGTCAACGACCTTCTGCCGGCTTCCCGCTGGAGTCCTCCACTCGGCGTGGATGCGCCCCGAGGGCGGGATCTCGATCCGGAGATCGGCGTCGCCGAACCGTCCCTCCCAGGCAACTGTGGTCGTAGCGTCCAAGCAGCACTCCTTCGATTCGATTCATGTTCCGATGCATACGGGGGCCCCGTTTCGGGCACGAAGCTGCCTACCCCCGCCTGTCTCTTACCCGCTCAGGCGGGCCTCACCATCTCTGCGCCCTTCCGGGGCGAGGCGCTGCGGAGCGAATGCGTCCGGGCAGGGATGACCCCGCCCGGACGATCGATCTTCAATTGATGTGCGGTGCGGCGACCTACAAGCGGCGGACCTTCGACGCCTGGAGCCCCTTGGGGCCCTGGGTCACCTCGAACTCTACGGTTTCGCCCTGCTCGAGGTTGCGGTAGCCCTCACCCTCGATGGCGCTGAAGTGGACGAAGACATCGTCCCCGTCCGGACGCGAGATGAATCCGTAGCCCTTCTCGGCACTGAACCACTTCACCGTGCCTTGCGGCATATGCAGTTCCCTCCCTTCACCTTCACATGCAAAATCACGCCGGTCTGTACACGGCGCTCCGGCCCCCCCTTTGAGGACCGTCAAGCCACCGCGCCCGGGAACCTACGGAGGGAACTGCTGGTGCTGCAGGATGCATGACCTGGGCGGTGCCCTCAGCGGGCAACTCTATCACGGACGCCGTGTGCAAAGCCCGCGCAGAGTTCTCGTCTGAACTCGGTCGATCCGGACGGCAAATGAGCGTGGGAACCGGACGAATCGATCGGGGCCGGGAGGCTCCGGCCCCGAGGGTGGGCGGCGCCAGGCGGGTACAATCGCGTCGGGCTGACCGGAGTCCTCCCTGAGCCAGGCAGGCTCCAATCCGGCCCCCGGCCGGAGACGAATAGCTCATGCGCAAGCACACCGACTCCCAGGACGAGGATCGGTCCCTCCTCCGCAAGGTCGCCAACGGCGACGAGGCGGCATTTGCGGAGTTGTACGACCGCTACGCGCCTTCGGCGTTCGGTCTGGCGTGCAAGATCTGTAATAACCGGGCGCTGGCGGAGGACGTCGTGCAAGAGGCCTTTGTCTCGATATGGCAGCGGGCGGCTCGCTTCGACCCCGAGCGGGGGAGCGCCGCGTCCTACCTCATGGCTGCGGTCCACAACAAGGCGGTCGATGCCGTGCGCCACGAGGAGTCGCTCCGGCGCCGGGAGGAGGGCGTCGGCGACCTGCCCACCGAGACCGGCGCCGATGACGTCGTCGAGGCTGCCTGGCTGGGCGTCCGGCGCACCGAGGTGCGCGCCGCGGTGGCCAAGCTGTCCCCGATCCAGCGCGAGGCGCTCGAGCTGGCCTACTTCGAGGGCCTGACCTACAGCGAGGTGGCCGACAAGCTCGGCATCCCGCTGGGCACAGCCAAGACCCGGCTGCGCGACGGCATGATCCGCCTGCGCGGCCTCCTGCCCAACCTGAGCTCAGGAGAACCCTTATGACCCACGACGAGCTCCGTGAGCTGGTGCCGGTCTATGCCCTCGACGCCCTGGATGCCGCCGAGGAGCTAGAGGTGCGGCGCCACGTCGAGACCTGCGACGCATGCCGGGCCACGCTGGAGGACACCCAGGTGGCTTCTGGGGCGCTGGCCCTGGCCGCTTCCCCGGTTGCCCCGCCGCCTGCGCTGCGCGACCGGGTCCTCCAGGCGGCGCGGTCGAGTCCCCAGGCCGGGGCGGTCGTCTCGCACTCGGCCCCGCGCGAGCACCGGCTGTGGCGCTGGGTGACCGCCACCGTGGCGGTGGCCGCGGTGGTCGTCGCCATCGGCTTCGGGGTGGTCGAGGACCGCCACCTGCACACCGCCAACCGGGAGGTGGCGGCGCAGCGGGCGTTCATCTCCTCCTACATCAGCTCTCCGGTGGCCACCGCCATCCCGATGGTTGCGGCCGGCAGCGAGCTGCACGCATCGGCCCAGGTGTACGTGTCCGCCAGCGGGAAGTCGGCGGGTCTGGTGGCCACCGGGCTGACCAGTCCGGGCACCAAGGTCTACCAGGTGTGGCTGATCGTGGACAACCAGCCGTCCCCGGTGGCGGCCTTCCGGCCGGACGCCGGCGGGGTGGCCCTGGTGCCGATCTCGGCCGACCTCTCGTCGATGCAGGGCATGGCGGTCACGCTCGAGGCCCGGGCGGGCAACAAGGCGCCCAAGGGGCCGAAGGTGCTGCAGTCTGCCTGATCGCGTTCCGGCCGGGTCCGTGCGCATCGGGGTCATCTCCGACACCCACATCCCGTCCCGGGCCTCCGGGATCCCGGCCGAGGCCCTGGAGCGCTTCGCCGGCGTCGAGTTGATCCTGCACGCCGGCGACATCAGTGTCGCCCGGGCGCTCGACGAGCTGCGGGCGGTGGCGCCGGTGCAGGCGGTGGCGGGCAACGTCGAGGACCCCTTCATCGCCTCGACGCTGCCTCCGGAGCTCCGGGTGGCGGTAGGTGGGGTGGAGATCGGCATGGTGCACAACTCGGGGGCCGCCGAAGGCCGCCGGGCGCGCCTGCAGCGGCGGTTCCCGGGCTGCCGGGTGGTGGTTTTCGGGCACTCCCACATGCCGGTGGTCGAGGACCGGGCCGGGCTGCTGCTCCTGAACCCGGGCAGCGCCTGCGATCCCCGGCGGGCGCCGGCCCCGACGGTGGCCATCCTCACGATTGCCGGCGGCGAGCCGTCGGCCGAGCTGGTCGCCCTCAGTGCACGGCGCTCAAGATGAACTGCGCCAGGTTGATCATGCGGGGCTCGCCCAGGCTGCCCGGCCCGATCTCCACGTAGGCGTCGCCGCTCCGGGCGGCGATCACCTCGGTGCCCGCGCTGATCCCCTTGATGGCCGCCTCGCCCACCCCGGGCAGGTCGGTGAAATGGAAGCTGCAGCCGTTGCCGGCGCACGGCCGGGCGCTGAAGGGGACCTGGGTGCTCTCCGTGGTGGCGTACTCGTCGGCGGCGGTCTCGGAGTCGATGGGGTTGGTGCCCACCACCAGGTAGACCTGCTCCATCGCCACCCCGGACGGGACGTTGAAGCTGTACTGGCAGGCCTCGTAGCCCCGGAAGGCGCTGCCGGACTGGGCGTCGGGCGAGGCGTTGACCACCTTGTAGCCCGCCTCCCGGGAGAGATCGTCGATCGAGACCTGGGTGCCGGCCGGCGGGGCAGGGAAGACCCCCTTGGAGTTGGGCGCCTGGCAGTCGAGCGGGTTGGCGCCGCCCGGCGACGAGCCCGGCGCGGGCGGGGGGATCGTCGCCTGCGAGAGGGGCGGCCCCGGGGTGATGATGCCCTGGTTGCTGCCGGTGGCACTGGGGCCGACGCTGCAGGCGGCCAGGAGGCCGAGCGCGGCGGCCGCGGCCGCCATGGCCAGGCCGGTTCTTCGGGGGCGGGGCGTGCGGGTCAGGAGAAGGCCACCCGGGAGAGCCACTTGGTGGGCTCGCCCAGTTCCTCGGGCGTGGGCAGCGCTGCAGCCGACTCCCACAGCTTCGCCAGCTGGCCGGCGGCGGCCACCGCCTTCACGAAGCGCTCGCCCGCCCGGTACTGGGCCGGCTTGAGGTCGATGCCGAGCAGGCCCTCCAGGAGGCGTTCCACCGAGGAGCGCTCCGCCCGTCGCCGGTTGAGGCCCTCCCGGGTGCGGGAGAGCTCCGGCAGGTAGCCGGGGCCGACCTGGTCCATCACCCACTCGACGTAGCCCTCGAGCACCGCCATGAGGGTCTCGATCTCCCGGGCCATCTCCTGCTGGGGCGGGGTGATGAGCATCGGGAGGAGCTCCTCGGGATGGGCGAGGAGGCGCTGCAGGTTCTCCGGGTCGCCGAGGGACTGCAGGCGGGTGGCCGCCTCCGAGGAGTCGATCTCGGCGGCATCGACGAAACGCTCCACCATGGCCACGAAATGGGTGCGCACCCAGGGGATCGAGGAGAACTCGAGCTGGTGGGTGACCTCGTGCAGGGCCAGGTACATCTGGAGCTGGCGGACATCGAGGCCCAGGTCGCCCTGGACGTCGGCGATGTTGGGGATGACGAAGTACAGCTTGGCCAGATCGCCCCGGGGCAGGCAGAGGTCGTACTGGCCCAGCACCTGGCGGGAGAGGAAGCCCACCAAAAAGCCGATCTCGAGGCCCAGGATCAGCGGGCCGAGGGCGCCGAAGATGGCCCCCATCCCGATGCCGGCGGCCGCAGCGGGGTCGATGGGCTCCATCTCGCCCGGGCCGGTGGGCGGGCCGAGTCCGCTGCCCCCGAAGCCGCCCATGGCGCCACCCATGCCTCCCATGCCGCCCATGCCGCCCAGCCCACCGAGGCCGCCGAAGGGCGAGCTGCCCGCTCCGAACTGGCCCCCGAGGCCCTTGGCGAGGCGCTCGACGAAGGGCCTGAAGGCCTCCAGGTTGGCGTTTGCCCAGGCGACCCGGTCCACCAGTTCGACCTTGGAGATGTGGCTCGGCGCCTCGAGCCCGGTGATCTCGGTGACCCGCATCAGGGCGAGGCGGCAGGCCTCCTCATAGGCGGTGAAGTCGTCCCGGCTCGGCCCCGGCCCCGGCCCCCGCCCTGAGGCGACCGACCGGGCGATCTGCCCGGCGATCTCCCAGTTGACCGGCCCGGACTGGGACATGAGGAGCTTCTGCAGTTCCCGGAAAAGCGGGATCTGGGCGAGGGCGGAGGCGATCTCCATGGGGTCGATGTCCACGGCTCCATCGTACTGGCGTGGCTTGTGGGGCCAGGTTCTGGCGCCGGGCGGGAGGTCCCGGGCTTCACTCGTCGGCGGTGGCCGCGACCGTGCACCGCAGGGCAGCGGCGCTGAGCCGCTCGTTGAGCTCGTCGTACGAGAAGGGCTTTCCGAGGCACTCGCAGGCGAGCCGATCCGCCCGAGATTCGGTGTCGTGCTGTCGGGTCAGCAGGACGACCGGGAGGCGGGGGCGCTCTTCTGTGTGCCGGAGTTCTTCCACCAGCCACCATCCGTCGTGGCCGGGGAGTGCCGCATCGATGATGGCCATATCGGCGTGGGCTGTCTCGAGAAGATCGAGACCCTCCTCGGCGTTCGTCACAGCCGAGCAGGTGATCCCCTGCAACTCCAGGAAATAGCAGATCATGCCCGCAATCCCGTCGTCCATCTCGACGACGACCGCTTTGCGCTTCACGATCACGGCGTCTTCCAGTGCACGTCCCCAAGGTACTCGGTGGCAGGAGTCATGCGGAATGACGCCCCAAGGCGGCGGGTCCCCCTGGGGAGGTGGTCGGCACGGGGCCGTCGCCGCGGTTTGGCTGGCGTAGAGCCCAGACTGCGCTCCGCACGGACCGGAAGTGCGATCGGGCCGGACAAGCGTCGAGTGGCAGGCCGGAGGCTATGGGTCCCGTCCTCGGTGCCGGAGCCGAAGTCCGGGCCTGGTGGCGTCAAGAGCGCGTCCGCCCCAATCAGGTGCAGCAGCGGATCCCCGACGGCCTCCGGGAAGATGCTGGACTTTACCTTCCAGCTGACTAGGCATTCCAGGTCATTGCCACAGTCCCCCGTACCACTCCGAAAATGACTAGCTTGCGCTATAGGCAGACTCACCTCACTCGTCCACCATGGCACAGGACTGGACCCAATCCACAGAGGAGTCTTCGCCATGCCCGCCGAGCCGCCCGTGTACCGGAGCCACGACCCGGCTGACGCCCAGCCGCTGCACGCACGCCTCGACCGCCGGGGCATCAGCCTCATCGCCGTCGTCGGCCTCCTGACCGGCCTGCTGTGGGGCGGCGGGACGCCGCTGCCCAGGCAGCCCCGACCGCCGTCGTGCCCGCTGCGGTCCCACCCGCAGCAGTTCAGCACCCGAGCGGCCTGTCAACGACCCAGATGCGCGTCCCGGGGTCGCCCCCGGCCTCGGCACCCACTGCGAGATCAAC
Organism: Actinomycetota bacterium; assembly: GCA_035765775.1. Classification (NCBI taxonomy): domain Bacteria; kingdom Bacillati; phylum Actinomycetota; species Actinomycetota bacterium. The sequence continues at coordinate 195,079 of DASTWV010000021.1, forward strand.
TCCGCTCAGTGCCTCGGCCCTGCTCGGTAGCCTGCAGCCGCAGGGAACAGTGATGTCCGCCATGGTGGCCGCCTCCGAGACCCAACCCCTGCCCCCGGCGTCAGCTATGCCCACCTCGTCGATGGGGCCGGTGACCCAGTTCCCCCCGCCGCTCACCCCCTCCCCCCGCGCCACCACAACTGCGAGCACCGAAGTCGCCGCGAAGCGCACCGCCAACAGCGACACCTTCGACAACCACAATGGGACAATGACCACGAAGGTGTCCCAGGGGATGAACTATCACACCCCGAGCGGCTACCAGCCGGTCGATTTGACGTTCCACGCCCCGGGTGCGGGGATGAGCGGCGTGAGCGCCATCGAGGACCACTCCGACGTCACCGTCAGTGTCTCGTCCTCAGGCCTGGCCGCCATCGGTCCCGAGGGCACCGGGATGCGCATCCTGACCCCCGGCCTGGCCGGGGTGGCGGGCAGCGTGGCCTCCTCGGTGCTCGGCGGGGTGTCGTGGAAGTTCACCCCCACCGGGGCGGGTCTCGAGGCTGCGACGATGGTCCCGTCCCGCCAGGGCGCCCGGACCTATGCGTTCAACGTCCAGCTCCTGGGCGGGGCCAAGGCATTGAGCGTCGATGCTTCGGGCGACCTGGTCTCCGGTGCCTTCTCGGTCAGCCGGCCGCTGGTGGTGGGCGCCGACGGCGGCATCTACCCCACCGGCGCCTGGGCGGTGTCGGGCTCGACGATCAGCTTCGGCCTGGATGACACCTCGCTTCCCGGTTCGGCCATACCGTACGTCATCGACCCCAACTGGAAGTGGAGCTTCGCCGGCACCGGTGGGGCCAGCTTCGTCAACACCTCGTCCAGCTACGGCAGCGGCGGCTCCACTTCCGTGACGGACGCCAGCTCCTACTTCGCCATCGCCGACAACCGCCAGCCCAACGGTCAGTACGTGATCGCCGATGCCGCCCTGACCTTCGACACCTCCTCGATCCCCACCAACGGCTTCCCGGAGTACGCCAAGATCAACCTGTTCTCGTGCTCGGCGGTGCAGGCCGACGCCAACGAGTCGCTCGTCCTCG